>CAYUYI010000102.1:0-7315 GCA_964448995.1 uncultured Propionivibrio sp.
CGAACAGCGAATCCGGGTTGACCGTAATGTTGAGTTCGCGCTTGATGACTTCGGCCAGGCGCAGCTTGTTGGCGCGTTTGACCGCTGCGAATTCTTTGCGGAAGCCGGCATCCTTGGCCAGTTTGCGTAACTTCTGCAGTTGGTCCAGATCGCTCACCCAGCCGTCGCCGATGCGCGAGGTGATCAGCGCTGCCAGTTGCGGATTAGCCTGGTTCAACCAGCGGCGTGGGGTGATGCCGTTGGTCATGTTGAGGATTTTGCCCGGCGAAAGACGATCGAAATCCGAGAAAATCGTGCTCTTCATCAGCTCCGTGTGCAGGGCGGCGACACCGTTGACTGTGTGGCTGCCAACGATGGCCAGATGTGCCATGCGGATGCGCTTCTCGCCGTCCTCGCCGATGATCGACATGCGCCGGAGCAGATCGGTATCGCCCGGGAAGCTGTGCATCACCTTGCGCAGGAAATGGAAGTTGATCTCGTAAATGATTTCCAGGTGGCGGGGCAGAACGTTCTCGAAGAGCGAAACCTTCCAGGTTTCCAGCGCTTCGGGCATCAGCGTGTGATTGGTGTAGGAGAACGTGCGCGTGGTCAGATCCCAGGCGTGCTCCCAGTCCAGGCCGTTGAGGTCGACCAGAATCCGCATCATCTCCGGAATGCTGATGGCCGGATGGGTGTCGTTGAGCTGAATGGCCACCTTGTCGGGCAGCTCGTCCCAGGTTTCGTGATGTTTCTTGTAACGATAGAGAATGTCCTGCAGCGAGGCGCTGACGAAGAAATACTGCTGCTTCAGGCGCAACTCCTTGCCCATTTCGGTGGAGTCGTTGGGGTAGAGCACTTTCGACAGGTTTTCCGACGCGTTCTTGTCGGCAACGGCCTGGATGTAGTCGCCTTGGTTGAAGTAGCGCAAATCGAAATCGCGCGAAGACTTGGCCGACCATAGCCGCATGTTGTTGACCGTCTTGCCGCCGTAGCCGGGGACTGGCGTGTCGTAGGCCATCGCCATGATTTCCTCGGCGTCGACCCAATGGTGGCGCATGGTGCCGTCTTCATGCCGGAACTCGACGACCCGGCCGTAGAACTTGACCGGATACAGCACTTCCGGTCGGGGGAATTCCCACGGATTGCCGTAGCGCAGCCAGTTGTCCGGATGCTCGACCTGTTGGCCGTCTTCGATCTTCTGGTGGAACATGCCGTATTCGTAGCGGATGCCGTAGCCGTAGCACGGCAATTCAAGCGTCGCCATCGAGTCGAGGAAGCAGGCGGCGAGGCGCCCAAGCCCGCCGTTGCCGAGACCGGCATCGAACTCGACTTCGTTGATTTCCTCAATGTTTTGTCCGAGTTCGTAGAGCGCTTTCTTGAATTCCTCGCGCAGCCCGAGATTCAGTACCGCATTGCTGAAGGTGCGTCCGACCAGGAATTCGAGCGACAGGTAGTAAACCCGCTTGGGGTCCGTGCCGTAGTACGTCTGCATGGTAGACATCCAGCGCTCGACCATGCGGTCACGCGCGGTGCGTGCAGCGATTTCGTACCAGTCGCGGGTCGTGGCGAGTGTGGTGTATTTGCTGATCGAGTACGTCAGGTGGGCGGACATCGATTCGCGGATGGCCTCGGTGTCTTCGATACGCCCTTTGCTGCTGTCCTTTGCCGGCCGTTGGTTCTTCATGATTCACCCTCCGTGTTGAGTGCGCTTCATCGGTGGCGATTCCGGTTTCGTCCGGAGCGCTTTCTGCCTGTCTTGTCAGCATACTCCCGATCTCAGCGAGATGTCATGAAATCTGGCGGAAAACAGGCGTGGCATGGCTGTGCGAAAAGAACAGACGGGGTTATGATGAAGGGGATTCCCCACGGTTGGAGGTCGCCATGAGCAACAAGCACCTGCATCTACTCCAGGCCATTTACCACGAGCCCCCCAGTTCGAACATCCACTGGCGCGAAATCGAGTCGCTGTTCTCGCATCTTGGCGCCACTGTCGAATCGGCGCATGGCGCACGGTTCCACGTAATGCTCAATCGCGTCGAGGTGTTTCTACACCAGCCACACAATAATTCGACCTGTCCGAAGCAGGAGGTCAAGCAGATCCGCGAATTTCTGGCGCGTGCCGGCGTGACGCTCTCGGCTTACGAAGCCCGCCACAAGGCCGATTAAGCGGCGAGCGAAGCAGTTTTTGCGAAACGGAAATAGAGCGCGGCGGCGATCGTTCCCAGCACGAGCAACGTGCCCATGGTCGCGGCCAGGGTCAGCGTCGATTGCCAGGCGATCGGGGCGATGACGCCAGCGATCAGGCTGTTGTGCATCGACTGGATGAACATCTGGCAGGAGGCAGCGAGGCCGCGCTGAGCCGGGAACAGCTCAAGGGCCAGCAGCGTCATGCTGGGCATCGTCAGCGACATGCCCAGCGTATAGAGCGGCATCGGCAGGATGCTCCACGGCAGGCCGGGTGGCAGGGCGAGGTTGAGGGCAATGTTGATGAGTGCGGCCAGCCCCATCAATGCGTAGCCGTAGGCGACCGTCTTGCGCGGCGAGAACTTCCCGGCGAGACGGCCGGAAAGCCAGGCACCGAAGACGAGCCCGCCCATCGACGGTCCGAACAGCCACAGAAAGCTGGTTTCCGGCAGTCCCAGATGCCGGACGAGAAAAGCCGGCGCCGACATGATGTAGATGAAATAGCCGGCGAAATTGAATGTCGTGGCCGCGGTCGCGAGCAGGAAGAGTGGCGAGGTCATCGTCCGCCAGTAAGCCTTGCCGAGATAAACCGGATGCAGTGACTGCCGTCGCTCGGGCGGTAGCGTTTCGGGGAGCCGCCAGCTACAGGCCGCGAGCAGGGCGACGCCCATCAGTGCGAGAAAGACAAAAACCGAGCGCCAGCCGAACCAGCTTTGCAGATGGCCGCCAATGACCGGCGCGATGGCGGGGGCAATGGCGAAGATCATGGTGATGTGCGACATCAGGCGCTGAGCCGCCGGGCCGCTGAACAGATCGCGGACGATGGCGCGGCTGACGACCACGCCGGCGCAGGCGGCGAAGCCCTGCAGGCCGCGCAGCAGCCAGAGGTGCTCGATGCGAGTGGCAAACAGACAGCCCAGCGAGGCGAGCGAGAACAGCCAGAGCGAAAGGAGAATGATCCGGCGGCGGCCGAGGGCGTCCGAGATGGCGCCGTGCCAGAGCGACATCACCGAGAACATCAGCAGATATGTCGTCAGCGTCTGCTGCACGTCGAGCGGTGAGGCGTGCAGGGAATCTCCGATGTCGTGGAGCGAGGGTAAATAGGTGTCGACCGAGAATGGTCCGATGGCCGCCAGTGCGGCCAATAGCAGGGCGATGCCGGCAATCGGCGTTTCGGTGCCCGGTTTGTTCATGAATCAATCCTTGGCGAAGCGGCGGTATTGCACGGCTTCGGCGATGTGTTCGGTACGCAGGGCCTCGCAGGCGGCCAGGTCGGCAATCGTGCGCGCAACCTTGAGCACGCGGTGATAGGCGCGTGCCGAAAGGCCGAGGCGCTGGATCGCCTGTTTGAGCAGTGCTTCGCCAGCGGCATCGGGACGGCAATGCCGCTCGATCTCCTTGACGCCAAGCTTGGCGTTGGGTTTGCCCTGCCGGGCGATCTGGCGGTCTCTCGCCCGGCAGACGCGGGTCCGGACGCTGGCCGAGGGCTCGCCATCGGCAGCGCCCTGCAGGGTTTCGGGCGGCAACGCGGGTACCTCGACCTGCAAATCGATGCGGTCGAGCAGCGGACCGGAGATTTTGCCCCGGTAACGCGCCACCTGATCGGGCGTACAGCGACATTTGCCGCTGGGCTCGCCGTGGTGGCCGCAGGGGCAGGGGTTCATGGCCGCAACGAGTTGGAAATGCGCGGGGAACGTCGATTGGCGTGCGGCACGCGAGATATGGATGCGTCCGGATTCCAGCGGTTCGCGCAGGGCTTCGAGGACGTGCCGGTCAAATTCCGGCAGTTCGTCGAGGAAGAGCACGCCCTCGTGGGCCAGTGAAATCTCCCCGGGGCGCGGTACGCTGCCTCCGCCGACAAGCGCGGCTGCCGAGGCGGAATGGTGGGGGGAGCGGTAGGGCGGTAGGGCGAAACAATCGGGCCGGAACTGTCCTGCCAGCGAAAGGACGGCGGCCGATTCGAGTGCTGCCGCCCGAGGCATCGGCGGCAGCAAGCCGGGCAGGCGCGAGGCAAGCATCGACTTGCCGCTGCCGGGCGGGCCGGCAAGCAATAGGGAATGTCCGCCCGCGGCGGCGATCTCGAGGGCGCGTTTGGCCTGAATTTGCCCACGCACCTCGGACAGGTCGGCATGAGCGGTTGCGGCGGGATCGGCTGGTGTTGCCGGGGCGGCGGCGGTAAGTTCGCCCTGCCCGGCCAGATGCGCGCAAATCTCGAGCAGCGAACCGGCCGAAAGAATTGGCGTGTCGTCGGCCAGCCGGGCTTCGCACGCGCTTTCGGGCGGGAGTACGAAGCGTCGCCCGGTGTTGCCGGCCGCCAATACCATCGCCAGGGCGCCGCGAATCGGCCTTAACACCCCCGACAGGGAGAGTTCGCCGGCGAACTCGTAGTTACCCAGCGCGTCGGCGGGAATCTGGCCGGATGCGGCGAGAATCCCGAGGGCGATGGGCAGATCGAAACGCCCCGATTCTTTGGGGAGATCGGCGGGCGCGAGGTTGACGGTGATGCGTTTGGCCGGGAATTCAAACCCGGAATTCTGCAGGGCCGCGCGGACACGATCACGCGCTTCCTTGACTTCGGTGTCGGGAAGGCCGACTAGGGTGACGCTGGGAAGCCCGCCGGCGAGATGTACCTCAACCGCGACTTCCGGGGCAGAGAGTCCGTCCAGTCCGCGGCTGTGAACGATGGCGAGCGACATGAGCGACGCGACCGGCGGGGGCGGTTCAGCGGCCGTTGCCTTGCTCGAGCTGGTCGAGTCGCTCCTCGAGCGCTTTCAGTTTCTCGCGGGTGCGTTGCAGTACCTGGGCCTGAATGTCGAATTCTTCGCGCGTGACCAGATCCAGTCGAGCGAACACGCCAGAAAGCAGCGCGCGGGCGTTTTTCTCGATGTCCGCGGCCGGGCTGGCAGCGACGATGGCGCTCAGCCGGGCGCTGAGTTCCTCAAAGATTTTTGGGTCGAGCATGGCGGCGTCTTTCTGTGGGGAATATCGGGTCCGAGTCTACCACAGCGCGTTGGCATGGCTTGTTGGCACCGCCTTGGTGCGGTGTGGAATCCGAAGTGCGCCAGCCGTGTGCGCGGGAGGCGGGTTAAACCCCCGGTTGCGCTGCAACCGATTGATTGTTTGGTGATTTATTGTTTGGCACGGCAAATGCTAAGGAAGGAACAGCTAGCTTGTCTTCGATCAACCCATTTAAAGGAGTCACCCATGAAGAAAATCCTGCTTGCGACGCTTCTGGCATCGGCATTCATGACCCCGGCCATGGCGCAAACAGCGTCGGAAGCTCCGGAAGCATCGCCGCTGACCGCCAACATCGGCCTGTTCTCCAGCTACCGTTTCCGTGGCATCGACCAGACTTTCGGTAAGCCGGCCGTACAGGGTGGGGTCGATTACGCTCATTCGAGCGGTCTCTACGTCGGTAACTGGAACTCCAACGTCAAGTCGGGCGCCGGGTTCCCCGACGGCAGCCTCGAGATGGACTTCTACGGCGGCTACAAGACGACGTTCGGCGACTTCGGTCTCGATGTCGGCGGGATCCTGTACTACTACCCGGGGTCGAAGGCCCGTACGCTGGATGCGAAAGCCAATGGCGGCGCGGTCAAGAACAAGGAACTTTACGTCGGTGGCTCGTGGAAATTCCTCTCCCTCAAATACAGCTACTCCATCGACGATTACTTTTCGATGCGCGGCTGGGATGCCAACGGATCGACCGGCAAGAGCACCCGCGGCACGAGCTACCTCGATCTTTCGGCCAACTATGACCTCGGCGACGGTTGGGGCGTCAATGGCCACCTCGGCCACCTGTACGCCAAGAACATGCGCAAGGGCAGCTACAGCGACTGGAAGATCGGGGTGACCAAGGATCTCAGTGGCTGGGTGATCGGCCTTTCCTACATCGATACCAATGCGGCAGGCAGCTGCTCGAAGGCAGAACCCTACTGCTTTGCGAAAACCTGGGATGACGACAATGGTGTCGCCGACAAGAGCAGCAGCACGAAAGATTCCGGTCGTGGCATCGCCGTGCTCTCGGTGAGCCGCACCTTCTGATACGGCAAAGGAGAAACTATCGTGAAAATGATCACTGCCATCATCAAGCCGTTCAAGCTTGATGAAGTGCGCGAAGCGCTGTCTACGGTCGGGGTAAATGGGATTACCGTGACTGAGGTCAAGGGGTTCGGTCGCCAGAAGGGGCACACCGAGCTGTATCGTGGAGCCGAATACGTGGTCGACTTCCTGCCCAAGGTCAAGGTCGAAGCCGCGGTCGAGGACGCAATTCTTGACCAGGCGATCGAGGCCATCGAGAAGTCGGCCAATACCGGCAAGATCGGTGACGGCAAGATTTTCGTCTTCGATCTCGAACAGGTCGTTCGCATCCGGACCGGTGAAACCGGCGAGGCCGCGCTGTAAGCCCATGTATCCAAGGAGCTCAACATGAAAAAATTGCTTGCCGTGCTGATGTTCATCAGCACGCTGGGACTCTTCACGCCCGCCTTCGCGGCGGACAATGCACCGGCTGCTTCTGCGCCGGCGGCCACCGCATCGGTTGCTGCCCCTGCCGCTACCGATGCGGCGGCACCGGCACCGACCGTCAACAAGGGTGACAACGCCTGGGTGTTGGTCAGTGCGGCGCTGGTCATCCTGATGTCGATTCCGGGCCTGGCCCTGTTCTACGGCGGCCTCGTCCGTTCCAAGAACATGCTGTCGGTCCTGATGCAGGTGTTCGTCGTTTTCTCGCTGATCAGTGTGCTCTGGGTGGTGTACGGCTATTCGCTGTCATTCACCGAAGGCGGGAACTTCCTCGGTACGCTCGACAAGTTGTTCCTGAAGGGCGTCACGCCGGATTCTGTCGCGGCCACCTTCAGCAAGGGCGTGGGGATCTCAGAACTGGCCTACGTCGTCTTCCAGGGCGCCTTCGCGGCGATTACCTGCGGGCTGATCGTCGGTGCCTTCGCCGAGCGCGCCAAATTCTCGGCCATCCTGGCGTTCATGATCCTGTGGTTCACCTTCTCGTACATCCCGATGGCGCACATGGTCTGGTACTGGGCCGGTCCAGACGCATATCTGGATGCAGCGGCGGCCGAAGCGGCCGGCAAGACGGCAGGCTTCCTGTTCCAGAAGGGTGCGCTCGACTTCGCCGGCGGTACCGTGGTGCATA
>CAYUYI010000103.1:0-7238 GCA_964448995.1 uncultured Propionivibrio sp.
GTTTTTTTAGATGTTATGAACGACTGCTTTCTCACGTCGGCTACTACCGCTGACGGTCGAACTGAGACCTACAAGAATGCCGTTCACTCTGGCGCCGGCTTTTGATTCAGGCGAGTTTTCAGCGGAAATCAAACCCCGCCCACCCGATAATCCCGATACCAAAAACAAACCCGTCGTTCGATCTGGATCGAACGACGGGCGATTGGAGAATGCGGCGGCTCAGCGGGAAGCCGCCGGCCTAGCTTAGTACTGCATGAAGATGCGCTGCAGTTCCTTGGTGTCGTTGGTCGCGGTCAGCGCCACGGTCGCCAGAATGCGAGCTTTCTGCGGATTCAGGTCGTGTGCAACGATCCAGTCGTACTTGTCGTCCGGTTGTTCGGCATTGCGCAGCACGAAGCCGCCGGCATTGACGTGCGATGAGCGGATGATCTGGACGCCCTTGCCGCGGATTTCCTGAAGCACCGGAACCAGCGGACCGGCAACGGAGCCGTTACCCGGACCGGCATGGATAATCGCCTTGGCGCCGGCGTTGGCGAAGGCACGATAGGCGGTGTCATTCACGTTGCCGCCCGCGTAGGCGATCTCAACCAGCGGCAGCGCGCTGATCTTGTCGATGTCGAACTCGGAGCTGGTCGTGTGGCGCTTGTCGAGCTTGCGGAACCAGTAGTTCTTGCCTTCGACCACCAGGCCCAGCGCACCCCACGGGCTCTGGAAGGCATCCGGACGGATATTGATCATCTTGCTCACGTCGCGACCGCTGTTGATCGTGTCGTTCATCACCACCATGGTGCCGCGGCCCTGGGCGTCCTTGCTGCCGGCCACGGTGATGGCATTGAGCAGGTTCAAGCCGCCGTCAGCGGAAATGGCCGTGCCCGGACGCATCGAAGCCACCACGACGATCGGCTTCTCGGTCTTGACCACGAGGTTGAGGAAGTAGGCGGTTTCTTCGGTCGTATCGGTGCCGTGCGTGATGACGATGCCGTCGACGTCGTTTTGCTTGACCAGCGCCGAGACGCGCTTGGCCAGTGTCAGCAGGTTATCGTTGCGGAAGCTTTCCGAAGCGATCTGGAAAACCTGCTCACCGCGTACGTTGGCGATGTTGGCCAATTGGGGCAAACCGGCGATCAGCTTGTCGACGGGCACCTTGGCGGCCTGGTAGGTCGCGCTGTTCATCGCATCGGCGCCGGCGCCGGCGATGGTGCCCCCGGTGGCGAGGATGACGACGTTCGGCTTGGTGGCCTGCGCCTGGACCACCGGCGCGCTGAATACGCCGACCATGACGGCCGCGCTGAAGCAAATGCCGCGAACGAAACCTGTGAATTTCATGGATCGCATCATAGAACTCCTTGTTGACTGACTCTGGGTTGAACGGGGATCGTGATGGTGTTATCGCCCCTTGCCGGTTGCGAATGCCGCGCTGCCGCGGCATGAGCGCGTCACTAGTTGCAAGCGGCATGCCAGCCATCGCCGTCCCACTGCGCCTTACAGGCCATTGTTTTTATTATATATTTTTCAAACAGCACGCCATCGAGTGTGGCAATCGAAACTCCACGCAAACGCACAGGGCGGAAATCCACACCCCGTTTTCGTCCAATGCCAGGCGGACACGTCAGGCCCGACGAATCAGGGTAAGCTATGCGCTCGTTTTTCTGGACATGACGCTTGAAACCGGCCGTTTTTCTGCCCAGCACTGCCCTCCAGCGGACGCTCTCGAACACCTGGCTGCTCGGCCTGACCCTGCTGGCGCTGGGCGCGCTGATTTTCTTCCGTGTCAGCGCATGGAGCGAGCGCAACGAGTTCGCCCGCATTGACGACCTGGCCACGCGCCAACTCGACCTTTACGTCGCGGCGCTGGAAAGCGAACTCTTGCGCCACGCCGACCTGCCCAGCCTGCTCTCGGTCGACCCCGACGTCGACGCCTTGCTGGCACGGATCGACCGCCCCACCGCCCGCGTGCAGGAACGCGCCAGCCGCAGTCTGGCACGCTTCGCCGCGCGCACCGGCACGCGCGAAATCTACGTCGTCAACCGCAACGATGTGATCCGGGCGACAAGCAATGGCGACGTCAGCCACGCTTCTCCGGGCGCCACGCTACCCGGCATTGCCTGCGCCAACGCCAAGTCCGGACGCGCTCGGGGCTTCCTGTTCAATCCGCTAACCGCCGCACCGGAGTACTTTTTCGTGCACGCCGTTGGTGTTTCCATCGCTGAGCCCGATGTGCCAACGGCCTGCATCGTGGTCAAGATCAGCCTGGCGCCGATGGAGTCGACCTGGGTCGATTTCTCTTTCCGTCCGGACAGCGAGAAAATCCTTGTCTTCGACGAGCATGATGTGGCGATTCTCGCCTCAGTACCGCACTGGCGCTACAAGACCACGCAGGTATTTTCCGCCGGCAAGACACGCCAGCGCGAACCCGGCACGCTGCCAACCTACCCGGCCACCCCGACGCCGCTGGCGGTCACGGATCACCGCGAGATCGGCCGCGGCGCCCACCTGCTCCACCTGCCCGGCCCGACCCCGGACACCCCGGAGCCCTACGTCGCCCATCGCCGGCCGTTGGTCAGCACCGGCTGGCAGGTCGTGCTGCTCTCGAATCCTGCGGAAATCGTGGACAACGTGCGCGCGGTTCAACTGGCCACCGCTGCCGTGCTCGCTTTCTTCGCGCTCCTGGCGCTGTATCTCCACCACCGGCGCAAGGCAATGCGTCAATTACTGTCGGCACGCAACGCCTTGCAGCGCGCCCACGACGAACTGGAAATCACCGTTGCCCACCGCACGCAGGAATTGCGCGAGGCCAACGCCGGTCTGCTGCGCGAGATGCATGAGCGCCAGCAGGCCGAGGAGGCGTTGCTGCAGGCCAACAAAATGGCGATGCTCGGCCAGATGTCGGCCAAGATTTCGCACGAGATCAGCCAACCATTGACCGCCCTGCGGGCGTTGGCGACCAACTCGCGGGCGTTCCTGCAACAGGAAAAATGGCCGCGTGTCGACGAAAACCTCGGCGCCATCGCCGACATCGCCGCGCGCATGAGCAACATTACCCGTCAGCTGAAAACCTTCTCCGGCAAAACGCGCAAGCAGGCGCTCCGCCACGGCACCATCGACCTGACACGCGCCATGCACAACGCCCGGTCGCTGCTGCAGGAGCGTATCGAGCGCGAGGCGGCGACACTGACGCTGCCGGAGACAACTTGCCTCGTCCATGGCGACGGCACCCAGCTGGAGCAAGTGTTCCTCAACCTGTTTTCCAATGCGCTCGATGCCCTGCGACAAACGGCGCAAAAACAGATCGAGGTACAGATCGACAATCCGCCGACCGCGCCGCGCCTCGTCGTCCGGGTCATCGACAGCGGCCCCGGCATCCCGGCGGATCTGCGCGAACATCTGTTCGAGCCGTTCTACACCAGCAAACCGACCGGCGAAGGGTTAGGACTGGGGCTGGTCATCTGCGCGAGCATCGTGCGCGAACACGGCGGGCAGTTGCACGCCGCCACCCGCCCATCCGGCGCCGAATTCGTCTTCGACCTGGAAAAGGCCGGGGAAACCACCACCGAGGGAGCCTCTCGTGTTTGAAGGTTTTCAGATCATCTACATCGAGGACGACACGGCCGTCCGCAACAGCCTGACGCAAACCCTCGAACTGGCGGGATTTGCCGTTCAGCCCTGCGCCACGGCCGAGGCGGCGCTCCGCTTTATCACGCCCGAACTGCGCGGCATCGTCATCTGCGACGTGCAGTTGCCGAAGATGAGCGGCCTCGAGCTGCTGCGCCATGCCGTTCAGATCGACCGCGAGATCCCGGTGATTCTCGTCACTGGCCACGGTGACGTCGACATGGCCGTGCAGGCGATGCGCGACGGCGCCTACGACTTTCTCGAAAAGCCGTTCGCCCCGGAACGATTGGTCGATGTCGCCACCCGTTCGATGGAGAAACGGGTGCTGCGCATGACGGTGCATGATCTGCGCCGTCAGCTCGAACAGCGTGCGGGTATCGAAACGGTGTTGATCGGCACCTCCCCGGCGATGCAGGCCTTGCGCCAACAGATCCGCAACCTGGCCGACACTTCGGCCGACGTGCTGCTCCTTGGCGAAACCGGCACGGGCAAGGAACTCGTGGCGCGCTGCCTGCACGATTATGGCCCGCGCCGGCTCCATCATTTCGTCGCCATCAACTGCGGCGGCCTGCCGGAAACCCTGCTGGAAAGCGAACTATTCGGCCACGAAGCCGGCGCCTTCACCAACGCTCAGAAACGCCGCATCGGCAAGATCGAATACGCCGATCAGGGCACGCTATTCCTCGACGAAATCGAAAGCATGCCGATGTCGTTCCAGGCACGGCTGCTGCGCGTACTGCAGGAACGCTCGCTCGAGCGCCTCGGCGCCAACGAGACGATCCCGGTCAATGTGCGCGTCGTCGCCGCCAGCAAGGTCGATCTGCTGCAACAATCGCAACAGCAGAAATTCCGCAGCGATCTCTACTATCGCCTCAACGTCGTCCAGTTGCAGTTGCCGACGCTGCGCGAGCGCCGCGAAGACATCCCCGCGCTGTTCGACTATTTCACGCTGCAGGCCGCCACACGCTACAACCGCCCGGCACCGACGCTGTCCACCGCGCAGTTGCGCACCCTGACGGCGCATGATTGGCCGGGCAACGTGCGCGAACTGCGCAACGTCGCGGACCGCTTCGTGCTCGGACTGACCGGCGGCGAACTGTCACTGTCATGCGCCGACGGAACGCCACCACTGACGCTTGCCCAGCAGATGGATTGCGTGGAAAAAATGCTGATCGAACAGTCGCTCCGGCAGCACGCCGGCCGGCCGCAAAAGGTCATCGAAGCCCTCGGCATCGGCAAGAAAACGCTCTATGACAAAGTCCATAAATACGGCATCCAGCTGGACGATTTCCGCGTCCAACCCGACGAAGGCGGCGAAGGATAAACTGTGCCCCCAACCCATTCACCGAGGAATCACATCATGTTCCGGACGCTCAAGATCGGCATTTGCGCGCTGTTCATCGCCGCGGCGACTCAGCCCTCCGACGCCTGCACGCTGTGGGCGGTGACTGGCCCCGGCGCGAATGGCGGCACGATCATCTCCAAGAACCGTGACTGGAAGCCCGACCATACGCAATTGCTCAAGCATGTCCGCACCGGACGCGGATTCGCCTTTTTTGGACTCTATGCCGAAGGCAATGACGAGCCAGGAATCAAGGCCGGCATCAACGAAAAAGGGCTGACGATCGTCTCCGCATCGACCAACATTCCGCGCAAGACGCTACTGAATCAACCGGGCAAGCGCGGCATCATGACCATGATTCTTGAGAAGTACGCCACGATCGATGATTTACTCACCGACGCCGATCGCGTCTTTTCATCGGCCCGAGCCGGCTTCTTCCTGATCGCCGACCGCCGGAAAGCGCTCGTCGCCGAAGTCGGACTGGACGGGAAATACAGTCTCCACCAGGTCGAGAACGCCACGACGACCCATACCAACCACTATCTCGCCCCGGAACTGGCAGCGCTCTACAACGAAAAAATCGGGAAGAGCAGCGCGACGCGGCTGGCCCGCATCAATCAGTTGCTGGCTGAAGCCTCGCCCCCCTTTAGCGTGGCACAGTTCGTCGACATGAGCCGTGACAGACACGACGGCCCTGACGACAGCCTGTGGCGCACCGGCAAATCCATGACGCTTGCTTCGTGGATCGTTGAATCTCCCGCCCACGGGGCGCCGCGACTCCATGTCACCGTTGCCAATCCGAACGAAAAGGAAGTCGTGCACGACTACATTCTCGACGAGACTTTTTGGGGCCGGTAATGCCGCCTGCGGCCTCCAGCCGCCCGGTTTTTTAACGCGACGACATCCGATAGTCGTCGGGATCGGCCGAATCGATGGGATGCGCGATCACCGCCTTGAGCGCATCGCTCATCGGCAGCTTGAGATTGATGCCCTGACCGGGAATCGGCCTTTCGAACCAGCGTTCGTAAATTCGTGCGAACTCGCCGCTCCGGAACTGCGCGACAATCGCTTCATCGACCGCCCGCTTGAACACCGGATCGTTCTTGTTGAGCATGATGCCGTACGGCTCGATCGACAGTGCTTCGCTTGAAATCAGATACGCCTCGGGATGTTCTGCATTGGCGATGAAGCTGCGCAGCAACACCTCGTCCATCGCATACGCTTGTGCCCGCCCGGCAACCACCATCAGGAACGAATCGGCATCATCGCGCCCAGCCATGATTTCGATGCCGAGTTTGCGCGTACGGTTGAGGTCATTCAGATAGCGCATGCTGGTCGTGCCGATCGTGGTGATCACCTTCTTGCCGCGCATGTCCTCGATGCCACGAATCGGTAGTTCTCTTCTGGACACGAGGCGGCTCTCGGTCACGAAGGTCGTCACCGAGAACGCCACACTCTTCTGCCGCTCCGGCGTGTTGGTCGTCACCCCGCATTCGAGATCGATGGTGCCGTTTGCCACGAGCGGAATCCGTGTTGCCGGCGTCATCGGCACCAGCCGTACGGCCAACGATTTCATGTTCAACCGCTCGCGGATCGCCACCACCACCTTGTTGCAGATATCCATCGAAAAGCCCACCGGCTGGTGGTGGTTGTCGAGATACGAAAACGGCACCGATCCCTCGCGATAGCCGATGGTGATGACGCCGGACGCCTTGATTTTCCGCAGCGTGGTCGAGTCCCGTTCGGCGCCAACGCCATCGCGACACAGCCAGCAGACACATAACAGCAGGAGGGTTCGCAGGATCGTCATCGTCGCTCCATTCCAGTGCCGCGATTGTCTCGCACAACGCTGAAAATGAGAACGGCACCGATCAAGGTGCCGTTCTTGGGCGGTTCCTGCGGGCGTGAGCGGCTAGATGCTGACCGTCTCCGCCGCTTCCCTGAACTCGGCGATCTGGTCAAAGTTCATGTAGCGATACACTTCTGCCGCTTTGGCATTCACCAGCTTGATCTGCTCCATGTATTCGGCCACGGTCGGGATCTTGCCCATCAGCGCGCACATCGCCGACAGTTCAGCCGAGCCCAGGAACACCTGCGTGTCGATACCCAAGCGGTTCGGGAAATTGCGCGTCGAGGTCGAAATCGCCGTGCTGCCTTTCCTGATCTGCGCCTGGTTGCCCATGCACAGCGAGCAGCCCGGCATTTCCATGCGCGCACCGCTGCTGCCAAGCACCGCGTAGTAGCCTTCCTCGGCCAGGATCATGGCGTCCATCTTGGTCGGCGG
>CAYUYI010000104.1:0-7229 GCA_964448995.1 uncultured Propionivibrio sp.
AAATCGCCGTCTATGACCTGGGTGGCGGCACCTTCGACATTTCGATCATCGAAATCGCTGAAATTGACGGCGAACACCAGTTCGAAGTGCTGTCGACCAACGGCGACACTTTCCTCGGCGGCGAAGACTTCGACCAGCGCTTGATTGACTACATCATCGACGAATTCAAGAAGGAATCCGGCGTCAACCTGAAGGCTGACGTACTGGCTCTGCAGCGCCTCAAGGATGCGGCGGAAAAAGCCAAGATCGAACTGTCGTCCAGCCAGCAGACCGAAATCAACCTGCCTTACATCACCGCTGACGCCTCGGGTCCGAAGCACCTGGCGCTGAAGATCACCCGCGCCAAATTCGAGTCGCTGGTCGATGAACTGATCGAACGCACCATCGAGCCGTGCCGCATTGCCATGAAGGATGCCGGTTGCAAGCTCACCGACATCAACGACGTGATTCTGGTCGGTGGCATGACCCGCATGCCCAAGGTGCAGGACAAGGTCAAGGAATTCTTCGGCCAGGAACCGCGCCGCGACGTTAATCCGGACGAAGCCGTAGCCGTTGGCGCGGCCATCCAGGGCGGCGTGCTGCAAGGCGAAGTCAAGGACGTGCTGTTGCTCGACGTCACCCCGCTCTCGCTCGGTATCGAAACGCTCGGTGGCGTGATGACCAAGCTGATCAAGAAGAACACGACGATCCCGACCAAGGCCAGCCAGGTCTTCTCGACGGCCGACGACAACCAATCGGCTGTGACCATCCACGTGCTGCAAGGTGAGCGCGAAATGGCTTCGGGCAACAAGAGCCTCGGCCAGTTCAACCTCTCCGACATCCCGCCGGCACCGCGCGGCATGCCGCAGATCGAAGTGACCTTCGACATCGACGCCAATGGCATCTTGCATGTCTCGGCCAAGGACAAGGCGACCGGTAAGGAAAACAAGATCAAGATCCAGGCTTCTTCCGGTCTTTCGGAAGAAGAAGTTCAGCGCATGGTTCAGGACGCCGAGTTGCACGCCGAAGAGGACAAAAAGGCGCACGAACTGGCCGAAGCCCGCAACCAATGCGACACGATGATCCACATGGTCAAGAAATCGCTGGCCGAGTACGGCAAAGAGCTTTCGGACGAGGAAAAGGCCAAGATTGAAGAGGCCATCAAGGAAGCCGAGGAAGCCCACCGTGGCAACGACCTTGACGCCATCAAGGCCAAGAGCGAAGCGCTCGGTACCGCGGCGCAAAAACTCGGCGAGAAGATGTACGCCAAACAACAGGCCGAAGCGGGAACGCAAGGCCCAGAGGGCGCTGCCGGCGCTGGCGCTGCCCCGGGCGCTGACGCCAAGAAAGGCGACGGCGATGTCGTCGACGCCGAATACACTGAAGTCAAGGACAAGAAGTGAGGTGAAACGCCTAGGGGAGTGAGGACACCACCTCACTCCCCGTCTGCCGTATACGTGTCTCTCCTTCCACTCATTTCCCCACGGGCTCCCCATGTCCAAACGTGATTTTTATGACATCCTCGGCGTCAATCGCGACGCCGGCGAGGATGAAATCAAGAAGGCCTACCGCAAGCTGGCCATGAAGTACCATCCGGACCGCAATCCGGACAATCCCAAGGCCGAGGAACACTTCAAGGAAGTGAAGGAAGCCTACGAAATCCTGTCCGACAACCAGAAACGTGCGGCCTACGATCAGTATGGTCACGCGGGTGTCGACCCGCAGGCGGGCATGGGCGGCGGGTTTGGCGGATTTGGCGGCGCCGGTGGTTTTTCCGACGCCTTCGGTGGCATCTTCGACGAAATTTTTGGCGGCGGTGGGCGTAGCGGCGGCGGGCGCTCCAACGTCTATCGGGGTGCTGACCTGCGCTACAACATCGAAGTCACGCTTGAACAGGCGGCATTCGGCACCGAGACCAAGATTCGCATTCCGACCATGGAGGTTTGCGATTCCTGCAAAGGTTCAGGCGCCAAGGCAGGCACGCAACCGAAGACCTGCCCAACCTGTCAAGGCAGCGGCCAGGTCAGGCTGCAACAAGGGTTTTTCTCGATCCAGCAGGCCTGCCCCAAGTGCCACGGCACCGGCAAGTTCATCGCCGACCCTTGCGGGTCATGCCATGGTGCAGGCCGCATCAAGCAGCACAAGACCCTGGCCGTCAAGATCCCGGCAGGTGTCGATGAGGGGGATCGGATTCGTCTTTCCGGCGAAGGAGAACACGGCATCAATGGCGGCCCCTCCGGCGACCTGTACGTGCAGATTCACCTGAAGCCGCACTCGGTCTTCCAGCGCGAAGGCAACGACCTGCACTGTGAAATGCCGATCAGTTTTACGACGGCGGCGCTCGGTGGCGAAATCGAAATCCCGACGCTCGACACGGTTGCCAAGATCAAGATTCCACCGGAAACCCAGTCCGGCCGGACCTTCCGGCTGCGCGGCAAAGGCATCAAGGGGGTACGCAGTCACGCCCATGGCGATTTGCTTTGCCATGTCGTCGTCGAGACGCCGGTTGACCTCACGGAGCGACAAAAGGAGCTGCTGCGCGAACTCGAGGAATGCAGCCTCGCCGAAGATGGCAAGCATAATCCACGGGCCAAGTCTTGGATGGACCGGGTACGCGAATTCTTCGCCGCCAGCTGATCGGGGACGTGCCGCATAAAACCCGGCTTGCCATGTCCGCGCAAGCCGGAGTCTTCAGAAAACGGGATAGTGGATTCCACGAACTCGACACCGGTGCGTACCGACACAACGGATCAGCCGACGTTTTCATCAATCTCACTGTAAAAACAGAAAGCCCGCCAATCATGAATTTTGGCGGGCTTTTTCGTTTTTCCGTTGATCAGGGAAGAATCAGTGTCGCGCCCTGTGTGTTTCGCGATTCAGCGGCACGATGCGCCGCGACAATCTCGTCGAGCCCAAACCTTGAGCCGATGTTCGATTTGACAATACCGGAAGCAATGGCGGCAAACAGTTCTGCGGCGTTTTCCCGGAATACCGCCGCGTCCGCGTTGTGCGGGAAGACCGAGGGACGGGTCAGGAACAAGCAGCCTTTCTTGTTCAGAAGCTCCGGCTCGATTGCCGGCGCCGGGCCTGACGCCGCACCATAAAGAACGACCAATCCGAACGGGGCCGCACAGTCGAGCGATTTGAGGAAAGTATCCTTTCCGACCGAATCGTAGACGACGTTCGCCTTCCTGCCGCCCGTCAATTCCAACAGAGTTTTCGACCAATCCTCGCGGGAATAGTCGATCGCCACATCGGCACCGGCCGCTTTGGCGGCCGCACATTTCACCGCCGACCCGGCGGTACCGATCACGAATGCACCGAGCGCCTTCGCCCACTGGCAGAGAATCTGCCCCACGCCGCCAGCCGCCGCGTGCACCAGGACAACTTCACCCGGCTTCACGACATGCGTCTTGCGCAACAGGTATTGCGCCGTCAACCCCTTGAAAATCAACGACGCAGCCTGTTCATCCGAGACCCCGTCCGGAATCCGTACCAACCGGTCAGCGGCCACGTTACGATAATCCGCATAGGCGCCCAGACCGGCATGCATGTAGGCCACGCGGTCACCCACTTTGAATTCAGTCACCTCCGCGCCCACCGCCTCAACTACGCCCGCTGCTTCATGTCCAAGCCCGGTCGGCAATGGCAACGGGTAAACTCCCCTGCGCTGATAGACATCGATGAAATTGAAGCCGATCGCCGTTTGTCGGATTTGCACCTGCGTCGGCGATGGGGCGGGCACGTCGACTCGCGTGACCTGCATGACTTCCGGGGCACCGAACTCGGTAATGATGATCTGACGCGCTGTTCTCACTCTGCTCTCCAATGGTTCTTGAAGTTCATAGTTTAGATGTCGCAAGCGCTCCATGCCAGCGCGGATGCTGCGAATTTCACGCCAATGCAGCTTGCCAAGCAATATTGACTATTAGTTTAATTTTATACAAACTGACGAATAGCCTCGCTTCGTGCACCCAGAACGTTTGCTGCCCATTCCTTGGAAACCACGCATTCACAATTTCATCTCGCTCCATTTCCATGCCTGATAACACCAAACTGCTGTTGCTGAACAACCATCAGGTCGATGCGCTAATCGATCCCGACGAAGTCCTCAGTGCCGTTCGCGAAGCTTTTGTTCTGCACAGCCAGGGAAGCGGTCGACTCTTTCCCGTCGTACGCGAGCGCCTGTCGTCCGGTGGCGTTTTTGGAATCAAGTCGGGCGATGTCGGCGGGGAAAGTTTGCTCGGCTTTAAAGCTGCCGGATTCTGGCCAGAAAACCGTCGGCGCAACGCCGAGGCACATCAGGCGACAATCATGCTGATCGATCCTGACACAGGCCGGCCTCTCAGCGTGATCGACGGCAATGCCATCACCACGATACGCACCGGCGCTGCGGGCGGACTGGGATTAAGGCAATTCGCCCGCTCAGACAGTACCCGCCTATGCATTTTCGGTACCGGCACCCAGGCACAGATACAGGCGCGCTTTGCCCTGCGACTGTTCCCGTCGTTACGGATCTTGCGCTTTCTCAGCCATGACGGACGCCCCGCTCCTCGTTTTGAAGCCGCGGTCGGTCTATTGGCAGCCCGACTCGGCTGCCAGGTTGTGCAAGCATCGCATCCCGACGCGGCCGTTGCCGCCAGCGACATCGTCATCACTGCAACCACCGGTCAAGGCCCGTTGTTCCATGCCGAAGCTGTTCAACCCGGCACTCATCTCAATTGCGTCGGCACGGACACGATCGGAAAACGCGAACTGCCGGAGGGGTTACCGGCCCGCGCCCATGTATTTGTCGACGATCTCGTGCAAGCGCGCGAAATTGGCGAAATGCAATGGTCAAGGCAGACGCACGGCATTCAGATCGGTGACGTGTTGACCGGAAAAACCGACTTCGCGCGAAAACCCGACGATATCACGCTGTTCGACATGACCGGAATGGCATTGCAGGATCTGACGGTAGCACGCCTATTAATGCAAAAGGCACGAGCAGCCGGAATCGGCACGTTGGTCGATTGGCCTTGGCAATCCTGACACTTATCCTCGTCACCTGAGACAACACCATGAATCATTGTTCGAAGCTCGATACGCCTGCAGCGCTCATTGATCAGAATCGCATGCAGGCCAATATCGAGCGGATGCAGTCGCGCATGAATGCACTGGGCGTACGCTTCCGCCCGCACGTCAAGACCAGCAAGTGCCTGCCCGTCGTCGAGACTCAGCTGGCGGCAGGTGCTCAGGGCATTACAGTATCCACACTCAAGGAAGCCGAACAGTTTTTCCAGGCTGGCATCGACGATATTCTATATGCCGTGGGCATCGTGCCCGGCAAACTGGAGAAGGTGCTCGCGCTCCGGCAGCGTGGCTGCCATCTGAAAATCATCACCGACAACCCGGTGTCGGCCAACGCAATTAGCACCTTCGGCAAGGAACACGACGCAATCTTTGACGTCTGGATTGAGGTTGATTGTGACGGCCACCGCTCCGGGATTGCACCAGATGACAAAACGAGTCTGCTGGAGCTTGCAAAAATACTCACCGATGGCGGCATGCATCTCGATGGTGTCATCACCCATGCCGGGTCGAGCTAC
Organism: uncultured Propionivibrio sp.; assembly: GCA_964448995.1. Classification (GTDB taxonomy): domain Bacteria; phylum Pseudomonadota; class Gammaproteobacteria; order Burkholderiales; family Rhodocyclaceae; genus Propionivibrio. The sequence goes on from CAYUYI010000104.1 coordinate 5,568, forward strand.
GATCTGGATACGCCGGAAGCACTCGCGGCGCTGGCCGAACAGGAACGCGCTGGATGCATCATGGCTGCGGAATTGATCCGCGCAGCAGGATTCGACTGCCCCGGTATCAGCATCGGCTCAACGCCAACTGCCTTATCCGCCCAAAACCTTGAAGGCGTGACCGAAGTCCGGGCGGGCGTCTATGTGTTCTTCGACCTCGTCATGCACAACGTCGGCGTCTGCCGCATGGACGACATTGCGCTCACCGTTCTGACCACGGTGATCGGCCACCAACCTGAAAAAGGCTGGGCAATCACTGATGCGGGATGGATGGCCATGAGTCGCGACCGAGGCACACAGAAGCAGAAACACGACTACGGTTTTGGCCAGGTGTGTAACGTCGATGGTGTTGTTTTGGCCGACTACGTCATGAGCGGCGCGAACCAGGAGCACGGCATCATTTCCCGCGTGGGCAACATCGATCACGACATCGCGACTCGCTTCCCGGTCGGCACCCAACTGCGCATCCTGCCAAATCACGCCTGCGCCACAGGCGCACAGTTTCCGGAGTACCACGCACTGTCGCAGAAAGGGAAGATCACGACCTGGAAACGCTTCTACGGCTGGTAGCCGCCTTGAACCTTACAGGCCTTGGGCAATTCGCTCTAGACCGACGATATCCGCATCGTAGAAACGGCTACCGCCTTCCCGACGTACCAGCAACCGTTCGCGCTGAAACGCAGCAATGATGCGGCTGGCCGTCTCGATCGTCACACCGAGCATGAGACCGAGTTCTTCGCGCGAAAAGTTGTAAATCCGGTGGCTTTCACCGTCGCGCAAACGTAGCAGCAGGCGCGCCATGCGCACCCGGGCACAGGCACCTGGACTGGCCAGATCGATCAGCCATTGCTCGGTTTCGCGCAACGCGGCCAGCAGCTTCTTCATCAAATTCCACTGAAAGCCCGGATGCTCGAGGCAAAGTTGCCGCACCGCCGGCAACGGCACACGGCAGGCAGTGACGCAGCCGACAGTCACGGCCGCATGCGCATACGCACCGCCCAGCAAGGCTTCCAGCCCCACTACGTCGCCGGCCTTGAGAACACGCACAATACGTTGCGAGCCGTCCCACGACTCCGCCAATAGCTTGACTGCCCCAGTTCGCAATACCCACACGCTGGAGGCCTCGCTTTGCGGTCGATAGAGCACGGTTTCTTCAGGCGTCGCGGTATTGTCCACAGCGACGTGCATGTGCGCCACGGCATCAGGCGACAAGCCGGAAAAAAACGCGTTCTCGCGCCCATCACAGGCCAGACATTCACCCTGACCACGCCACGCCGTGCAAACGCGCAGGGTATCCACGTCAGGCCCGCCGCCAGGTGGTGCCTTGGGCCGTATCTTCCAGCACGATGCCAGACGCCGTCAGTTCGCCACGAATCCGATCAGCCTCGGCGAAATTTTTCGCTTTCTTGGCGGCGACGCGATCGGCGATCAACGCGTCGATTTTTTCCGGGGTCAGCGCCCCCTGGCCCGACTCGCCACCGGCAGGTATCGCTTGCAGGAATGCTTGCGGTTCGCGCTTGAGCAAGCCCATCAAGCCCGCCAGCGCCTTCAATTGCCCAGCCAATGCTGGCGACTTGCTGCGATTGACTTCGGACGCGAGGTCGAACAACACGGCACACGCTT
>CAYUYI010000105.1:0-3958 GCA_964448995.1 uncultured Propionivibrio sp.
ACGCAAGGTCGGCAAGAAAGCCGTGTAGGCGGCGAACCCCGTCATGCTCAGCACTTCGCAGAGGCAAATCAGGGAAACAATCCGGCGATGGGAGACGGGTTCTGTCACGATGGTCCCATTATCTCAGAGCAGGGCGAGCGGGAACAGCGAGCCTACCGGCCGTGCTTTCGATGCCGGGGGAGAGACGCGTTATCCAGACCTGAGAGAGGGGAGAATCGACCCCGCGCCGACCTTCAGGCGTTTGGAATGCGGATGTTTGAACGTGGAGCTAACCGTCGCTGCGCAGCTTGACCAACGTGTTAGGTGGTTGACGGCTCATTTGTGGCCCGTCTCCCACTCTGGATAGGCCACCACAGTCAAACCGTAGCGGAGCCAGGGAACCTCATGGGAGGCCCAGATCTGGAACTCAGGTATTGCGTGCGGATCATCATCCAGAGTGGCAACACGAAGCATGAGGTAATCGCGGCCATCGCGGCATGCGACAAGATGAGTGCCGCAATTTGAGCAGAAGTAACGAGTCTTTCCGGGAGACGATTCGTAGCCCTTTAGAAGAGCCTCGCCTTTCAACCAGCGAAAGTGGGTGTGCTTGACAGACGCGGCAGTGTTAAATGCAGCAGCATGAGCTTTGCGGCATGTATGACAAGAGCAGTGTTCAATCGGTGAGTCCAGTTGTCTGACCTCGTATTCGATTGATTTGCAGAGACAGGAACCACGCATGTTTGACCTCGGAAATAAGCCGCCAGAGTGAGTTTGACTTGGGTCATGACTGTTGAAAGAGGTTGACCAACGGCCGTTAGTTGATCGAGGCCTTCTAGTGACATTTGGAGCCCATTTCTTATGATCCCCTACAGTTACTAAACGGGCCCGGTGTGTCCGCATGCCAATTGATATTAGTGTGGCAATTATGCGGTCTGTATCGCTCTGATAACAAGGGCCTTGTGTCTTGTGGCATCAGCATGTTGTTTCAATAGACCGGGTGAGAAAGTGCGCAACGAACCAAGGCAAGGCATCCCCGTGCAAGGATGCCTATGTCTCTTGGTGCGTGGCAAATGTTGGTGGAACGGCCGGCTGTTCCGTGCGCTAAGCCGAGACAAACAACGCCATCTCGCTATTGCCGTGTCGTGCTTTCCTTCCAGGTGGCGACGAAGGCACGGGCCGTAGCGCCGACTTCGGCTGCCGTCATGCCCGGTTTGTAGAGCGCGGAACCCAGTCCGAACCCTGCTGCGCCGGCTTCGAGATACGGCGTCATGGTGTTGGGGGTGATGCCGCCCACGGGCAACAGACGGGTCCCCTTGGGCAGCACGACGCGGATGGCCTTGAGCACGGTTGGCGTCACGAGTTCGGCGGGGAATAGCTTGAGCGCGTCTGCGCCGGCGGCGAGCGCGGCAAACGCTTCGGTGGGTGTGGCAATGCCGGGAATGGCAATCAACCCGGCCTCCTTGGCGGCACGAATGACTGCCGTGTCGGCGTTGGGCATGACCGCAAGTTCGCCGCCGCTGTCGCGCAGTTGCCAGACGTGTTCGATGGTGAGCACCGTGCCGGCCCCGACCAGTACGTGCGACGGCAGCGTCTGGCGAATTCTGGCGATGCTGGTCAACGGGTCGGGTGAGTTCAGCGGAACTTCGATGAGGCGGAATCCGGCATCATGGAGTGCGTGTGCGATGGGTACGGCTTCGTCCGGCTTGAGCCCGCGCAGGATCGCGACGAGGGGAAGTTCTGTGGTGGCGGCGTTAAAGAGGGCGGTACGGGGGGTGTCAGACATGGCGATTTCCGATTGATCAAAGGGGGGCGTCGATGAGGCCCGCTGCCAGAGCAAGATGCCACAGGCCGGTCGGTGCCGTGTTGTCGAGTACCGTGTCGGCCGGGTGTCCCAGATAGCGCAGGGCATGTTGGTAGCGTTCGCATAGCGCCGGGGCGCCGATCATGACGAGCTGCGCGTCGTTCAGGGTGCCGGCGCCGGCCAGACCGGACACCAGTTCGTGGCCAATCAACAATCCCGACAGGTAGTCGGCCAGCGCGGTGTTCGGCAGGCGGCCGCTGAGTCCGAGCGTCCGTGTGCCGAAGATCTGGTGCGAGAAGTCGCCGGGGCGGCTGCGGCGGGCTTCGGCCAGGCCGAGTTCAAAAGCGGCCAGATCGGGCGCCTCATTGCTGGTGGCCGGGAGCAGGCGCCCCAGAATCGAGTGCTGACTGAGGACGGCATACAGTTCGCCGGTCAGGTAAGTGGTGTAGCGAACAATGCGGCCGTGTTCGATTTGCGCCCACTTGGAATGCGTGCCCGGCAGCAGCATGCAGGCGCGCTCGGTCCATTGCGGGTTGTTGAGCAGCGCGCCGGCGATCTGGATTTCTTCGCCGCGCATGACGTCTGGCAGTTCGTCGGGCTGGTCGAACAGAACGCCCGGTGCAATCAGGAGGTTGGGGCCGAGTCCGCTGGGCACGGAGACGCTTTTGTCGGCGAGCTTCTGGATATCGGCCGGGCAACGCACGTAAGGCGCTTCCTTCCAGCCCTGTGCGCTGCCGACCATGCCGCAGGCCACCACGGGAATGTCGGGCCAATGCGCCAGCCAGTGGCCGGCGATCTCGGCGAAGGCTTGCTCGTAGCCGGCGGTTCCCGGTGTTGGCAAGTGCTGGATGCCATGTGAGGAATGGCGGGTTTCGAGCACCTGGCCGTTTCGCATCAGGAAGGCGCGCAGGCTCGAGGTGCCCCAGTCAAGTGCCAGCAGTTGTGGCGCATCCGGTGAGTTTCCGTTCATCGTTTTTCCTTTTTTGTCCGAACCCGAAAGGCGGTCGCAGCCTCTTGAAATGGGTCTGATTTTCGGATACTGTATGAATGTACAGTATCCGGGGTTTGTGGCTTCAATGATTTCAAGATGAATTGAAGCACGTTTTTTAGTGGAGTGACCAATCATGAATCAGATTCAGGCGTGGTTTGACCGAATTGCCGGTGTGACGCAGGAAGAGCGCGCACGCCGTGCGTTTGCACGCGAACTCTTTGAGCGCCCGCCGTTCGACCTGACCGGGTTACAACGGCCTGCATGCTGGCGGCGTAAGCCAGCGGCCTGTCGTCGCCTGCCCCTTCGCTGATTTGCCATTCGTGCGGGAATCGAGGGGCCGATGAACCGCGAGCGCCGCATCGCACATCTCGACATGGATGCTTTTTACGCCTCTGTCGAATTGCTGCGCTATCCCGAGCTCCGAGGTCAGGCCGTGGTCGTCGGCGGACGCAGCGCTCACCAGCCCGTCAGGCAAGCCGATGGTGCCTGGGTTTTTTCGCGATTGCGCGACTATGTCGGGCGTGGTGTCGTGACGACCTCGACCTACGAGGCGCGGGCGCGAGGGGTGTTCTCCGGCATGGGGCTCATGAAGAGCGCACGCAAGGCGCCGGAGGCGATTCTGCTCCCTGCCGATTTCGATGCGTATCGTTACTACTCGCAGTGTTTCAAGGCAGCGGTGGCCGCGATCGCGCCGAAAATCGAGGATCGCGGGATCGACGAGATCTACATCGACCTGAGCGATCTCGACGAAGATTCGACGCTGCTCGCCAGCAAGATCAAGCGGGCAGTACATGCGGCAACGGGGCTGACCTGTTCGATCGGGATTTCACCGAACAAGACGTTATCGAAGATCGCTTCCGAACTTCAGAAACCCGACGGCGTGACGGTGCTGACCCCCACCGACTGGCGTTCGCGTGTCTGGCCATTGCCCACGGGAAAGATCAATGGCATCGGTCCCAAGGCTTCGGCGCGGTTGGCACAACTGGGCGTCTTTACCATCGGTGAGCTGGCTACCGTGGAGGCGTCGATGCTGGTGAAGCATTTCGGGCTGGCGACCGGGCGCTGGATGCATCAGGTGGCGCATGGCGTCGATGAACGTGACGTGGTGATCGAGTCGGTGCCGAAATCATTCAGTCGCGAGAGCACCTTCGAACGCGATTTGCATGTCCGCCATGATCGTGCCGCGC
>CAYUYI010000105.1:4058-5497 GCA_964448995.1 uncultured Propionivibrio sp.
AGTCGCGAGAGCACCTTCGAACGCGATTTGCATGTCCGCCATGATCGTGCCGCGCTGTCGGAAATCTTCACGGGGTTGTGCGTGCGCGTGGCGGACGATCTTGAACGGAAGGGGTTTGCCTGCCGGACCATCGGGATCAAGTTGCGCTATGCCGATTTCCAGTCGGTCACGCGTGATATCACGCTGCCTTTTTCAGTGAGCGATGGTCCACGCATCCGGCGTGCCGCGGGTGAATGCCTGAAACGGGTCGCGCTTGATCGTCGCATTCGCTTGCTGGGCGTCCGCGCTAGCGGGCTGTGTCCGGTCAATGCTGTTTCGAATCAGTTGATCGGCACGCAGATGGCGTTGCCGTTGTAGCCTTCGGTTCGGATGCGGTTCATCCGCCTGTTGCGTTCCAACGCGGCAGGGGAGTACCGTGCGCCTGACGTGCCGTGATCGATTCGCGGGCATGGCATCGAACAGGAGGCTGGAAATGAAGCGGGAAGATCAGGCGGTTGAACTGTTTCAACGGAATTTCACTTGCAGCCAGGCTGTTTTCGTTCCGTTCTGCCAACCGGCGGCGCTGTCCGAAACAGACGCACTGAAAATTTCAACCGCTTTTGGTGGTGGAACGTGCGGAACGGGTAAGGGGATTTGCGGTGCGGCCAACGGTGCGCTTCTCGCGATTTCACTGCGATGCGGCATGACGGATCCCGCCGTGCTCGAGGATAAAGCCAAAACGTATGAGCTTGGCCAACCCTTCCTGACGCATTTCAGGGAAAAGATGGGCGGCGGCTCTTGCGAAGAAATCCTCGGCGTCAACGTGAGCACGCCCGAATACAAGCAGGACCCACAACGTGCTCAGCAGTTGCGGGCAACCCGTTGTACCGATGCGGTCAGGGAGGCCTCGCGGATTCTCGAGGCACTGTTTCCCGACGGTTAACGCGGGCTTTCCCCCGCGAATGCGCCCCTTTCGATCGCCGACAAAAAGCCCTTCGCCGAGCATGCGTCGGACGAAGGGCGTGACGGAAAAACCGGCAAAGCGGCAGGTTTGGCCGCGAACCGTTGGGTTACTGGAAGACCTCGGCGCGCTTGATCAAATCCTCCAGGCCTGCCTCGTTCGGGTTGCGCGGCTTGCCGGGGTGGATGATGGCCACCTGGCAATTTTCTGCAGCCTCCACCAGTTGGGCAAAGGTTCCGGCATTGATGTCGGCGATGAAGGCCTGCTTGTTGCCGTCGTAGCTGAACATCTTGTCGTTGATCTGGATGCACTCGTTGCAGGAGGCACAACGCGGTGTTTCGATGTAGGCATCGGCCGAAGATTTTTCGGTCTCTTTTTCAACGGGGAGTTCGCTCGCTGGTGGCGTGTCGGTGGTGGTTGTCACCGGCGCGGCGGTCGTTGTGGCCGGCTGGCTGGCCTGTTGGTTTTCTTCCCATGCCGACCGTTCGCGGGCGAGCAG
>CAYUYI010000105.1:5597-7150 GCA_964448995.1 uncultured Propionivibrio sp.
CCGGCTGGCTGGCCTGTTGGTTTTCTTCCCATGCCGACCGTTCGCGGGCGAGCAGCGTTTCCGCGTGGGAATTATGAATGCCGCCGAGTTCCTGCAGGCTGTTCCACATGGTCTTGCAGCGACGGGCTTCCCGGACGATTTTCTCGGCCACGAGCACGCGGTGCAGGACGTTCGATTCATCGACCATGAGCAGATAAGGAACCGAATCAACCTGGCTACGCCGCTCGCCGCCGATCATTTCTGCGACCGGTTGCATTTCCTTGGTCCAGTTTTCCTTGGCAACGCAGGCGAAATGATTGCCGTAGCGTGTGTCGAGCGCCACAAAGTCGATCAGCGTAAACGGGGCAGGTGTCTTGACGGTCTGGCAATGTTCATCCTGATAGACGAGTTCGCGGACGGGCCAGTCACTGGCAGGTTGTGGGTTCTCTTCAAGCGAGAAGCGTGCGGCCCAGTTGGATCCGCCGGCCGGATTGAAGGTGAACACCGGGAACAGGCGCGATTCGCGGGCGGCGGCCGCCACGAGGTAAGGTGGGATGTGAGCGGTATGGGGCGAATCACCGGAATAGATGCTGAAGACCGAGGATCCGGAATATTCAAGGCCGCGTTGCACTTGTGCGCGCATCTGCACCAGGCTGGAAGCGGGCGCTTGCAGGATAAAAACGCCGAGACCCATGGTCATGCGCGCCAGTTGCTTGTTGCGCAGGGTGAAGGCCATGTGGCCGTGCTCGACGATCGACTTCTCGAGAATATCATCGCTCTGCACGAGAATCTTGAACGGCAGGTCGGCCGAGAGAATCTCGGTGAGCGTGCCTTGTTCCTGACCCGACAGCGAGTTGGCGTTCAGGCGGATCAGGTAGTCGGGGAAGAGCGCCAGCGCTTCCGGATCAAGCCCGTTTTCGCCGAAGGAGTCGAACAGCGCGTCGTGGCGTGCTTCGCTGTACTCGCCTTTGACTTCCAGTTCAGCCATGGCGACGGCGCGAGCCAGTTCAATGGCTTTGGGCAGCCGGTCGCGGTAGGCCTTGAGTGCAGCATTGCAGGAGTCGAACGCGAAGGAGTAGGGTGTGGCACTGGCGCCGGGTTTGCCGACGGCCGAGGGGAAGAACTTCTGCGCCTGCAGCGTCGAGATCAGCCCGAGGATGCGCTGGCGGCGACGCTTGGGAAGCGCATCGCGAACCGAGACTTTCTTCAGGATCGCCGACATGGTGTCGAAGTTGAAATGGTTGAGCGCGCCCGCGCCGAAGGAATCGCGCAAACTGGCCGCACTCTTGGCCGCGTCGGAATTGATGTAGTCGGCCTGGATGATGTCGGAAAGCTTCAGCACCAGGCGATTGAGGTCTTCATTGAAGCGCCGGGCGCGGCGCATCTGGGTAATGCTCCAGGCATGGCCGAAGAGATGTGACGGCAGCTCGGCGTTACAGTCGAGTACTTCGCCGTCGACGGTGAGATTGGCACGGGCGCGGGACAGACTGTCGGCGACAAGTTTGTCCTGCTTGGTCAGTGCTTTCGCTGCCTTGTCCCACAGTTCCGAGAACAGGCCGTGCGCACCGCCGGCA
>CAYUYI010000106.1:0-7115 GCA_964448995.1 uncultured Propionivibrio sp.
ACCCGACGCGCGTACTGATGCACGACACCACCTGCGGCCCGGCGCTCGCCGACATCGCGGCGATGCGCAGCGTGCTGGCCGAGGAAGGCTGCGATCCGGCGATCCTCAATCCGGTGCTGCCGGTCGACGTGTCAACCGACCACTCGCTCCCGGTCGACTTCTTCGCTTCGCCCGAGGCGATGCACCAGAACATGGACGTCGAGATGCGTCGCAACGCCGAGCGCTACCGCTTCGCCAAATGGGCGTCGACGACGCTCAAGGGATTGCGCGTGCATCCGCCGGGTACCGGCATCATGCATACCATCAACCTGGAGCGTCTGGCGACCGTGGTCGCCGCCAAGGAGATCGACGGACAGTGCTGGGCTTACCCGGACACGCTGATCGGCACCGACAGCCACACCCCGATGATCAACGGCATCGGCGTGCTGGCCTGGGGCGTCGGCGGCCTGGAGGCCGAAAGCGTGATCTTTGACATGCCGGTCATGCTGCGTATTCCCGAGATCGTCGGCGTCAAGCTCACGGGACAGTTGCCCGAAGGCTGCACCGCCACGGACTTGGCACTGCTCGTTACGCAACGCTTGCGCCAGAGCGATTTGTCGGGCAAGTTCGTCGAGTTTTACGGCCCCGGCGTCAGTGCGCTGACAGCCGGCGCACGCGCCTGCATCGCCAACATGGCGCCGGAATACGGGGCTTCAAGCGGCTACTTCCCGATCGACCAGAACACCCTGGCCTATCTGAAAGCGACCGGACGCTCGGCCGAACAGATCGCGCTGGTCGAAGACTACGCCAGGCGACAGCAGTTGTGGTTCGACCCCGAGGCCAACCCGCGCTACAGCGAGGTCGTCCACATCGACTTGGCGAGCGTCGTGCCCGGCATAGCCGGTCCGCGCCGCCCGCAGGACCGTATCGCGCTGGGAGATGCCGCCGCGGCATTGCTGAAAGCCAGTAAGCGCGAGACGTTGCGCCGCTTTGGCGCGCACACGCCGCCCGATGGCGCGGTGGCGATCGCCGCGATCACCAGTTGCACCAATACCTCCGATCCCGAACTGCTGCTCACGGCTGGTCTGCTGGCCAAAAAAGCGCGGGCTGCCGGACTCAAACCACCGCATTGGGTCAAGACCTCGATGGCGCCCGGATCGCCTTCAGCGCAGCGCTATCTGGCGCGCAGCGGCCTGTTGGACGATCTGGAATCCGTTGGCTTTGGCATCGTCGGCTATGGCTGCACGACCTGCATCGGCAACTCCGGTGCGCTGACCCGGCCGGTGATCGACGCCGTCAACGCGCACAATATTCTTCCGGTCGTCGTGCTCTCGGGTAACCGCAACTTCCCGGGGCGTGTGCACCCGGAGCTTGATGCGGGCTTCATCACGTCGCCGCCGCTGGTCATTGCCTACGCGCTCGCTGGCGATGTGAACCGCGATATCCAGAAAGACCCGCTGGGCCATGATCAACAGGGGCATCCGGTTTATCTGAAGGATCTGTGGCCGACCTCGGCGGAGATTCAGGCGGCGCTCGCAACGGCGATCGATCCAGCCGACATCGACATCGCCTACGACGCCGCCGAAGCCAGCGCGGCCTGGCAGAAGCTGGAAGCACCGGACAGCGTGGTCTTCCCGTGGGATCCGAAATCGACCTACATCTGCCGACCGCCGTTTGCCAGCGCCCGCTTGCCGTCGCGGCTGGGTAAGTACAGTGCGACGATACTGTTGTCGGTCGGCGACGACATGACGACCGATCACATCTCGCCGGTCGGCCAGATTCCCGCGAAGAGCGATGCCGGCAAGTACTTGATCGCCCACGGCGACGATCCGAACGATCTCAACGTCTACGCCTCGCGCCGCGCTAACTGGGAAGCCATGGTGCGTGGGCTGTTTACCAACAAGTCGGTGGTCAATCTGCTCGATCCGTCGCTGCCGGCCGGACAGACGCGTTATCAGCCGACCGGCGAGGCCATGTCTTTGTTCGACGCCGCGCAACGCTACGAAAAGGATGGCAGCTCGGTGGTTATCGTCGCCGGCGAGCGCTACGGCATGGGCTCGTCGCGCGACTGGGCGGCCAAAGGTGCCGGCCTGCTCAACGCGCGGGCCATCCTCGCCGTCGGTTTCGAGCGCATTCACCGCTCCAATTTGATCGGTATGGGGGTATTGCCTGTCAAGTTGCCGGATGGCGTGACGCCGATCAGTCTGGCGCTCGGTATCGATGATCGCGTCGAAATCGATGCGCCGCATGTGTCGTTTAAGCCACGTATGGAGATTCCGGTGCGCATTGTCCGCCGCGACGGTTCGGTGACGACCTTCACCGGCAAGGCCGCGGTCGAGACGTCGCTGGAAGTAGCGCAGCTGCGCGCCGGCGGAATCATCCCTTACATCCTGCAGCGCGTCATGGTGCGGTGAAAACTGTTTGGCATGAAAAAAACAACCGGAGCAGCCGCGCAGTCGGTTTGCTCCGGCGTTCTCGATGGAAGTCAGCCCAGCGCAGCCAGCGCGGCGTCGTAGTTCGGTTCTGACTTGATCTCGGGAACCAGTTCGCTGTGCAGGACGGTATTGTTTTCGTCAAGCACTACCACCGCCCTCGCGGCCAATCCGGCCATGCCACTATCGGCGATCAGGACGCCATAGTTCTCAAGGAACTCTCGGCCGCGCAAAGTCGACAACGTGACCACGTTTTCCAGTCCTTCGGCACCGCAGAAGCGATTCTGAGCGAATGGCAGATCGGCTGAGATGCAAAGCACAACCGTGTTGGCCACCTGGCTGGCATGCTGGTTGAACTTGCGTACCGAGAGGGCGCAGGTCGGGGTGTCGATGCTCGGGAAAATGTTGAGGACTTTTCGCTTGCCGCCCAGCGAGGCCAAGCTGACATCGGCCAGATCCTTGCCAACGAGCGTGAAAGCCGGGGCTGCCTGGCCTTTGCGTGGGAAATTGCCGGCCAGATGAACCGGGGTGCCGGCACGGGTAACGGTGCTTGCCATGGGAATTCCTTTCATTGAAGTGTTGTCGGAGTTGATGACGCGGGTGGCTGTTCGATACCATAGCAGCCTTCGCCGTTTCGGCAATGGCCATGACAAAAAGTTCTGGCGGGGTTCCGGTATTTCACTGGAAGCCCCCATGGGCCGGATACTTTGAACACTCTACGAAGGACATCACGATGACTGCAACACCGGCCGCCCCGAGTGCCGTTTACCTCAAGGATTATGTACCCCCTGAATGGCTGATCGACAGCGTTCGACTCGACATCGACATCCGTTCGGACGGAACCGTGGTGACCTCGACAATGGATTGTCGCCGCAATCCGGCAGTCGTCGGCGGATCGGATCTGCGTCTCGATGGCGAGGATCTCGAAACCTTGTCGGTAGCGATCGATGGAAAACGTGTGCAGGAACCAGACTGCATCGCAAGTGATGACGCCTTGGTAATACACGCCCCCCCGGCCCGGTTTCAACTGGAAACGCAGGTGCGCATCCGGCCAGATCAGAACACGCAGTTATCAGGATTCTATCGCTCGAAAGACGGCTACTTTACCCAGTGCGAGCCCCAAGGATTCCGTCGTATTACCTGGTTTATCGACCGGCCCGACGTGATGGCGCGATATAGGGTGACCTTGCACGCCGACAAGAGCACCTTTCCCGTGTTGTTGGCCAACGGCAATCCGATCGCTGCTGGCGACGAAGCCGAGGGGCGGCATTTCGCGACCTGGGAAGATCCGTTCAAGAAGCCGAGTTATCTCTTCGCGATGGTCGCCGGCAAACTCGATGTGTTACGTGATACCTATCGCACGACATCGGGCCGAGACGTGCAACTGGCAATTTATGTGGAGCCCGGCAAACTCGATCAGTGTTCGCACGCGATGGGGGCACTGAAGAAATCGATGGCGTGGGACGAACGAACCTTTGGTCTGGAATGCGATCTTGACCATTACATGATCGTCGCGGTCGGCGATTTCAACATGGGGGCGATGGAGAACAAAGGGCTCAATATTTTCAATACAAAATACGTCCTGGCGCGTGCCGACGTGGCGACCGATGTCGATTTCGAGAACATCGACCGAGTCGTCGCGCATGAATACTTCCACAACTGGACCGGCAATCGTGTGACCTGTCGCGACTGGTTCCAGCTCTCGCTCAAGGAAGGTCTGACCGTCTTTCGCGACCAGGAATTCGGCGCCGATACGCATAGCCGGGAGACCGCACGAATCCGCGAGGTCCGCGGTCTGCGCGCCATGCAATTTCCAGAAGATGCGGGGCCCATGGCACATCCAGTGCGCCCATCGACCTATGTCGAGATCAACAATTTCTACACGGCAACGGTTTATGAGAAGGGCGCTGAAGTCGTGCGCATGATCCACACACTGATTGGCAAACAGGCATTTCGTCAGGGCATGGATTTGTACTTCCAGCGCCACGATGGACAGGCGGTGACCTGCGACGACTTTGTGGCGGCGATGGCCGACGCCAGCGGTGTTGATTTCGCGCCGTTCATGACCTGGTATCGGCAGGCCGGAACGCCGAGAGTGACCGCTCACGGCAGCTACGATGTGGCAACGAAGCGCTACACCCTGACGCTGACGCAATCATGCGCGCCGACACCGGGGCAGGTGGAAAAATCGCCGTATTTGATCCCGGTGGCGATTGGATTGGTCGGGCCGGACGGGGGTGATGTTGACCTCGGCGGCCTTACCACAAAGGTGCTGAATTTCACCGAGCCGCGGCAGACCTTTGTCTTCGATAACGTGAATGCGGCGCCGGTCCCTTCGTTACTCCGCAACTTCTCGGCGCCCGTCGTGCTCGACTACGCCTATTCGGAGGCCGATCTCGCACACCTGCTGGCACACGATAGCGATCCGTTCAATCGGTGGGAAGCCGGGCAGCGGCTGTTTGGCGATCTGATCCTGCGCAATGCGTCCCGCCTCTCGCGTGGCGAAGCGACCCATTGGCCGGCCAGCGTGGTGGCTGCGGCGCGCAAGGTGCTGCTGAGCACGAGCGATTCGGCCTTCATCGCCGAAGTGCTGACTTTGCCGGGTGAAGCGACGCTCGCCGAGCAGATGGATGTGGTTGATCCCGAGGCGTTGCATGCGGCGCGCAACGGATTGGCGAGGGCACTGGCCATTGGCCTGGAGGATGATCTGGTTCGCACCTATGAGCGCCTGGCGCCGGTCGGTGCCTATCGATGCGATACCACCGAAGCGTCACGGCGGCGTCTGCGCAACCTCTGTCTTGGCTATCTCAACGAACTCGACGTGCCAACGTATCGCGCGCTGGCGGTACGTCAGTTTGGTAGCGCCGACAACATGACCGATCAGTTCGCTGCGCTCTCCGTGCTGGCCAATTCGACGGGCGAGGAAGGTGAGAAGGCGCTGGCGGCGTTCTATCAACGCTGGCAGCATGAGGCCCTCGTCGTCGATAAATGGTTGGCTGTGCAGTCCACCAGTCGTCGCGACGATACGTTGGCGCGCGTCGAGTGTTTGACGACCCATGCCGCGTTCGACCTCAAGAACCCGAACAAGGTGTATTCATTGCTGCGCAGCTTCGGCGCGAATCACCGCCATTTCCATGCGGGCGACGGGAGCGGCTATTGTTTCCTGGCAGCGCAGATCGCTGTTCTCGATCCGATCAACCCTCAGGTCGCCGCCCGCTTGGCGCGTTGCTTCGATCGCTGGCGGAAATTCGATGCGCAGCGGCAGGCCCACGCGCGTGCGGCGCTGGTCTCATTGCATGAGCGAGAGGGCGTGTCGCGTGACGTGTTCGAGGTGGTGGATAAGGCGCTCAGTTAAGCCGTATGGCGATGCGGGGGGGCTCGGTCTATGCTGAAGGTACCGCATGACCGAGTCCTTGCCGCATGCATCTCGCCAATCTTTCCATTGCTGAGGCGCTGAGCAGCCTTGAGTCCTCCGAGCGGGGGCTGAGTGCCGCCGAAGCCGCGCGCCGCCTGCGCGAATACGGCGAGAACCGCATTGCCGAGATCGGCGGTGCGCCGGAATGGAAGCGCTTCCTGCGCGAGTTCACGCACTTCTTCGCGATCATCCTGTGGGTTGCGGCGGGGCTCGCATTCTTCGCCGAAAGCCGTAGCCCCGGCGAAGGCATGTGGCAGCTTGGCGTCGCCATCGTTGCCGTCATTGTCATCAACGGCGTCTTCTCCTACTGGCAGGAATATCGAGCCGAGAAGGCGATCGATGCGCTGCGCCAGTTGTTGCCGCAGATTGCCAAGGTGTTGCGCGACGGGCAACTGACTGCGCTACCGGCCGAGCAACTCGTGCCCGGCGACGTGATCCTGCTCGAAGCCGGCGACAACGTGCCGGCTGATTGCCGCCTGATCGCCAGCGTCGACCTTCGCGTCAACGCTTCGACGATTACCGGCGAGTCGCTGCCCAAAGCGCGGAGCGCGGAGGACGTCGTTGATCAAAAATCTCCGCTGGAAACAAAAAACGTGCTGCTGGCCGGGACTTCGTTGGTGTCGGGTGAAGGGCGGGCCATCGTCTTCGCCACTGGCATGCACACCGAGTTCGGCAAGATCGCCCATCTGACCCAGACGGCGGATAAGTCGACCTCGCACCTGCAACTGGAAATCGCCCGGCTGTCGCGATTGGTGGCGATCTTCGCCACGGCGCTGGGCGTGGCGTTCTTCCTGATCGGATTCTTCCTCGGGCTGCCGTTCTGGGCCAATCTGATGTTTGCCATCGGCATCATCGTTGCCAACGTGCCGGAAGGCCTGCTGCCGACAGTGACGCTATCGCTGGCCATGGCCACGCAGCGCATGGCGCGCCGTAACGCGCTGATCCGCCATTTGCCGGCGGTCGAGACACTCGGCGCGACGACGGTGATCTGCAGCGACAAGACCGGCACGCTGACGCAGAATCGCATGGCCGTGCATCTCGTGTATCTGAACGGACGCCTGCACGACCACCCGCATCTGCTCGACGAACCGGGAATGCCCCGGCTTCTGCACAATGCCGCGTCCTGTCACAGCCTCAAGCGCGGCGTTCGCGAAGGCAAGGTGGAATGGCTCGGCGATCCGATGGAAACCGCGCTGGTCGAGTTTGCCACGCAGGTCATGACCGATCCGGACATGAGCGTCGTCGGCGAACTGCCTTTCGACAACGAGCGCCGGCGCATGTCGGTCATC
>CAYUYI010000107.1:0-3735 GCA_964448995.1 uncultured Propionivibrio sp.
TCAAGGCTGACGTCGTTTCGCACAAGGCCCGGCAACTATTGACGTCACCGCTACTGATCCGTTACCTGCGGTATCTGGAAAGCGATGTCGGCGGGTTGGTTGCCCGAACGGAAAACCTGCTGGAATCGCGCGTTGGCGACAAGGTTCCGTTCATGTGGGTCTTCGATTGCTTCGCTTCCTATGCCGGGCTGCGCGAAGCCCTGGCGCCTGACGTTTCTCCCCCGCTGTCGATCGGTGATTTGCTGATCAATCCGGAAAACCCACCGGAACGATTGCCAGCCTTTGCGCTGCTTCTGCTCCGACACAAAACGGAATTTCCGCTGCCGGCCGAAGATACGGAACTGCAATCGGGTGATCGAATCCTGTTTGCGGGACAGCGCGGCGTCGATGATGCGCAGCGTCGTTTCCTTCTCGAGCCGAGTCCGTTGGCTTTTGTCAGGACAGGCGTCGAGCCGACACGCAGCTGGCTGTTCCGTCGTTTCGGGGCAAAGCAAGGAGCGCCGGATCGATCGCGCAAAAGTGTGCCCGATTGAGAATTGCGTACTGGAATCACCGTGGTTTCGGCGCAATTGAGCCATAATCCGTACTGTTCCTCAAATTTCTGGTGCCATGACTCGACCTCGTAACGACAATTTCCTGCGCGCGTTGCTGCGTCAGCCGACCGATTACACGCCCATCTGGCTGATGCGCCAGGCGGGACGTTATTTGCCCGAGTACTGCGAAACGCGCCGCCGTGCGGGAAGCTTTCTTGCCCTTTGCAAAAACCCCTCGCTGGCCTGCGAAGTGACGATGCAGCCGTTGGCGCGCTACGATCTCGATGCCGCCATTCTGTTTTCGGACATTCTGACGATTCCCGACGCGATGGGTCTCGGGTTGTCGTTCAGCGAGGGCGAGGGACCGCGGTTTGAGCGCCCGTTGCGCGAGGAGTGGGCGATCCGTGATTTGGCGGTTCCCGATCCCTATGACCATCTACGCTATGTCACAGATGCCGTGGCGGAAATTCGTCGGGCACTTGACAACAGCGTGCCGCTGATTGGTTTCTCGGGCAGCCCGTACACGCTGGCTTGCTACATGGTCGAAGGTGGCTCGAGCACCGAGTTCAGGCACATCAAGCGCATGCTCTACGCGCGTCCGGACTTGTTGCACCATATTCTTTCGATCAACGCCGATGCCGTGACTGCGTATCTAAACGCCCAGGTCGAATCGGGGGCGCAAGCACTGATGATTTTCGATTCCTGGGGGGGGAACTTGTCGCAGGCCGCGTACCGTGAATTCTCACTGGCCTATCTGCGGCAAATTCTCGCCGGTCTGATTCGCGAGCGCGATGGCGAACGTATCCCGGTTATCGTGTTCACCAAAGGGGGCGGTTTGTGGCTGGAAGACATCGCCGACAGTGGGTGTGATGCCATCGGTCTGGACTGGGCGATCGAATTGAGCGATGCGCGTCGTCGGGTTGGTGAGCGCGTTGCGTTGCAGGGTAATCTCGATCCCGCGGTGCTTTTTGCGCCGCCAGACGTTGTCGCAAGCGAAGCACGCAAAGTTCTGGATAGTTACGGCCGCGGCGATTCCGGGCACGTTTTCAATCTCGGGCACGGCATTTCGCAACATACCCCACCGGAGAGTGTCACGGCGCTGGTTGAGTCCGTCCATGCTTACAGCCGATCCCAGCGGCAGAAAAAAACCTGAATTCGTGTTGACTTATGCACAGAAATGGGGAACGTGTTAAGAATTCTTTACAACTTCATTGAGAATCAGTGGCTTAGTTTTATGTAATTGATTTTTAATGATTTTATTTTCGCTGTTTTTTGTGGCAAGGCAAGAAAAAGTCTTGTGGCAAGGCCGATTCGGGCACGCACACCGGCAACAACTCACAGACTTTTCCACAGAAATTGTGCACAACTTAAAATTGCTATGGAAGTGAATGGGTTACGCCTGTTTTGCAGAAAACGGACGAATAAAACAAAGTAAGTCGAAAAGAAAGGAATGGCTGACGAGGGGATCGAGCAACAGACACAGAAACCCAACCTTGTCCTGCTCGTGACATGCACTGCCCTATGAACCCTCCGCTGTTCTTTCTTTTCCGCTGAAGGCGCGCTCATGCAAATTCTGCGCATCGCCTTGGATATTCCCCTTTACGGCTTCTTTGACTACCGGGCGCCGGCGGACGTGAGCGTGTCCCGCGACGACATCGGCCGGCGAGTGCGCGTTCCATTCGGTACGAAGTCACGGATCGGTGTGCTCGTCGAGTTGCCGGAAAGCAGCGAAGTTTCCGAACATCAGCTCAAGGACGTCGAAGCGATCTTGCACGATCTCGCACCGCTACCGGCGGACTGGTTCAGAGTGTGCGAGTTTTGTGCGAACTACTATCAGGCGCCGTTGGGCGAAGTGATGCTCTCTACCCTGCCTGCCGGTCTGCGCCGCCTTGATCCGCCGAAGGCGCGGGTTTTGAAACGTCCCGCCAAGGCGCTGGCGCCGCACCCTGCCCCGCCGCTCACGGATGAACAACAGGTGGCGCTGGACGCCATTGCCACCGGTTCCGGCTTTCGCGCCCATCTGTTGCACGGCGTCACCGGCAGCGGTAAGACCGAGGTCTACCTGCGGCTGGTCGAGCGCGCGCTGGCGGCTGGACAGCAGGCGCTGCTCCTGGTGCCGGAAATCAACCTGACGCCGCAGCTCGAAGCGCGCGTCGCGGCGCGCTTTCCCGAGGCGCAACTGACCAGTCTGCACAGCGAACTGACCGAGGCGGCGCGCACGCGCAACTGGAAGGCCGCTTTCGACGGCACGGCGCGCATCGTGCTCGGCACCCGGCTGGCGGTGTTCACCCCGATGCCCGACCTCGGCCTGATCGTTGTCGACGAAGAGCACGACGCCTCGTTCAAGCAGCAGGATGGCATGCGCTATTCGGCGCGCGATGTTGCCGTCTTCCGCGCCCACGCGCGCGGCATTCCGATCGTGCTCGGCTCGGCGACGCCCTCGCTGGAGAGTTGGGCCAACGCCACCGATCCGCGTACGCCGGCGCGCTATGGGTTGCTCACCCTCAAGGAACGGGCAGTTGCCGCCGCCCGCCTGCCGGCTGTGCGGCGCATCGACACGCGGCTGGAAAAATTGCAGGACGGCTGCTGCGACGCGCTGCTGAAAGCGATCAACGAGCGGTTGGCACGCGGCGAGCAAAGCCTCGTCTTCCTCAACCGGCGCGGTTACGCGCCGGTGCTCACCTGCACGTCCTGCGGCTGGATCTCACACTGCAAGCGCTGCGCCGCCAATCTCGTGCTGCATCTCGCCGACGGCCGCCTGCGCTGCCATCACTGCGGCTTCGAAATTCGCATCCCGAAAGCCTGCCCGACCTGTGGTAATCAAGATATTCTACCCTTCGGGCGTGGCACGCAGCGGCTCGAAGAAGCCCTCGCCGCGCGCTTCCCCTACGCGCGCATCCTGCGCGCCGACCGCGATTCGGCCAAGAGCCGCAAGCAGTGGGAGGTGCTGGTCGAAAAGATCCACGACGGCGAGGCCGACATTCTCGTCGGTACGCAGATGCTGGCCAAGGGGCACGATTTCCCGAAACTGACGCTGGTCGGCGTGCTCGGTGCCGACAGCGCGCTGTTTGCCGCCGACTGGCGCGCGCCGGAACGGCTGTTCGCCCAGCTCATGCAGGTCGCTGGGCGGGCCGGTCGGGCTGATTTGCCGGGTGAAGTCCTGATTCAGACGCAGTATCCGGACCACCCGCTCTACGCCGCC
>CAYUYI010000107.1:3835-5885 GCA_964448995.1 uncultured Propionivibrio sp.
TTCCTGAGTCAGTGGCGCGAGTGGCTCGACGCGATCAAGGCACCGTCGCGCTTGCGTTGGCATCTCGAGGTCGATCCGCTGGAGTTCTGATCAGGCGACGGCGTCCCAGATCAACTTGATACCGCTGACGAACAACAGAACATAGCTGACCTGAAAAAATGCCTTCTCTGGAACTCGGTTGTGCATCCAGACGCCAAGCCAGACGCCGAGGTGAGCCAGCGGCGCGAACAACAATGACGTGGAAAGGTTGGTCAGATTCAATTGGCCGAGAAAATAATACGGCACCAGTTTGCAGTAATTGCCGATGCAGAAGAACATCGCGGACGTGGCAACGATGAGCGATTTATCGAGTTTCTGCGAGTAGATATAAACCGCAAAAGGCGGTCCGCCGGAGTGGGCCAGCGTACTGGTAAATCCTGAAAGCAGCCCGCAGATTGCACCGGCGAGGGGACCTGGCGTGCGCTCACCCATGGAGAGGTAGTGCGACAGACGATCGGTCACCGCAAACCACTTATTGATCGAGAACAGCACGGCGAGCAGACCGACGACCAGCCGGATCATATTGACCGACAGCATGCCGAACGCCAAACCGCCGAGCGCGATACCGATGAGTCCTCCGGGCAACAGAATGCGCAGGTGATGCACCGACCAGCGGCCCCGCCAGGCGTGGATGCCGAAAAGATCCATGGCGCAGAGAATTGGCAGCATGATGCCGGCTGCCTCTGGCGGGGCAATGACAATCGACATGACCGGTACAGCCAGACCACCGGCTGCTGCGCCGAAGCCACCTTTCGAAATGCCGGCGAGCAGGATGGCAAGCACCGTGACCGGGTAGAACGCCAGTGCGTAATCAGGCAGGGTCATTGCCGGGATCCGTTAGGGAAAAGCCCAATTCTACGCCACGAGCGAGGCTCTTCCGGCTGACGTGGGGGCAGGAAACGCCGAGTTGGGAATCGGGTTGCAACGCAGGCGGCGCTATCCGCGCCGATTGCCCAGCGCTCCCAGTCGCTGTTCGAGTCGATCGATTTCGAGCACCGTACGCTCGAGATCGAACCCGAAAGTCCGCATCTCTGCCCTGCCGACGAGCAGCGGATTTTCCTCGGTAAAGTATTCGCCGAAGTTTTCCGCAAGGCGTTGCGCCTGGGTTTGCAAGCCGTTGGCCAGCACCCTGCCCCCGGCCACGAGCCGCCGGGCAGCGATATCGCCGACGAGCGGCGCGATATCGTCCTCGACATCCCAGCGCAGGTGGCGCAGGACAAAACCGAGGCTCTCGGCGAGATCGGCTGCGCCGTTGATTTGCACCGAGCCGATCAGCGCGTCGCGATCGCCTGCCAGTGCACGCCACGGCGCATCGGGCGGCAGTGTCAGGGTAACGTTCGTGGCCGTTTCGCCGGTGGCCGCGGCGAACGTGCCGCGATGGGTGATGGTGACGGTCGTGTCGAACGGTCCGCAGACAAAACGGGCGTTTTGTCCGGCGAACGGCTGGAGACGCGCGCGCGCCCAAGCCTCGCCATCAAGCAGATGGTTGGCGAAGCCAAGCGCGGCGCCGAATAACATGGAAATGTCAGGCGAGTTGCTCGATGCCGGCGACGACCCAGCCGCGGCCGCCATCGACCGGTTTGCTCAGGTTCCAGATTTCCTCGAACGGAGCCGCCGGGCCATTGGCCGTCTCGCGGATCATGCCGCTGAAGCGGACGCTGGCGATGTGCTGGTGGCTTTCAGTAACCACTTCCAAGAGCTCAGCGTTGAGCGTGACGACGTCGGTCTGCTGAGGGGCATTGCCGCGTTCGTCCATTTCCAGCTTGATCTCGGCGAAGATTTCCGGTGCGACGAATTCACGCAGGTCATCGAGGTTTTTGGCGTCGTTGGCCGCTTGCAGGCGAACGAAGTTGAGCTTGGCGACACGCAGGAACCCCTCACTGTCGAAGTCAGCGGGAATGCGGGACGATGGCTGCGGTGCAGCAAGGCTGCCGGTGACCAACTCGGGTTGCGCCGTAGCCGCGCCCGGCGCACCGACCCCCGCAAATTGCATGGGTTCGCGTGCTGGCTG
>CAYUYI010000107.1:5985-7081 GCA_964448995.1 uncultured Propionivibrio sp.
GCGGCGGGACGGGGTGACACGGCCTGGCGCTGCATGCCGATGGAACGGCCTCCGCCGATGCGGGCAGCTTCGGCGTCGCCCATGCTCAGGCTGAGCGTAGCAAGCGTGATGAACAGTGCAGCAAAGAGTTTCTTCATCGAGGTTCCTCCTTCAGAATTTAAATCCACGGTGCAGGGCGACAACGCCCAGCGTCAAATTGAAATACTCGACCTTCTCCAGACCGGCTTCTTCCATCATGGCCTTCAGTGTTTTCTGGTCCGGGTGCATGCGGATCGACTCCGCGAGGTAACGATAGCTGGCGGCATCGTCAGTCACGAGTTGGCCGACTTTGGGAATGATCTTGAACGAATAGAAATCGTAAACCGGCGCCAGCGGCTTCCATACTTGCGAAAACTCCAACACCAGCAGGCGGCCGCCCGGGCGTAGAACGCGCCGCATTTCGGCCAGTGCCAAATCTTTGTGCGTCATGTTGCGCAGGCCAAAGGCAACCGTCACACAATCGAAATACTCGTCCGGAAAGGGCAGCTTTTCGGCATCGCATTGCGCCACCGGCAGCATGAATCCTTTGTCGCACAGGCGATCACGCCCGTGTGTGAGCATGGCGTTGTTGATGTCGGTGAGCCAGACCTGCCCGCTTTTGCCAACACGCTTGGCAAAAGCGAGTGACAGGTCGCCGGTGCCACCGGCCACGTCGAGTACGCGCGACCCTTCGCGCACGCCGCTGCGATCGATGGTGAATGCTTTCCAGAAGCGGTGCAGGCCGCCCGACATCAGGTCGTTCATCAAGTCGTAACGCTGGGCGACAGAGTCAAAGACCTGAGCGACGCGCCGGGCCTTTTCTGCCTCGGCCACCTGCTCGAAGCCAAAATGGGTGTTCTCGGTCATAGGTATCGTGTAGATGGGGCGAGATGCCCCGAAATCAAGGCCGCTTGGCGATGCCGCAACTGGGGGCGGGCTTTTCTGGTGGCGGCGGACACTCAGCTGGGTCGCGGCTGCCGCCGGTCGCGGCGAGGCGATCGAGATAGGCTTGCCAGAGCTCATCGCGATGGCGGCAGAAGTCGTGGAGGATATCCCACGAATAGAGTCCACTGTCGTG
>CAYUYI010000108.1:0-7039 GCA_964448995.1 uncultured Propionivibrio sp.
GAAAGACCGCTGCAAGGCAAAAATCGGCATCCTCGTCACACCCAAGGGCGTGGAAATCGGCGACCTGCCGCGCAGCGAGAAAAAATCCACGCGGGTTTTCGATAACCGGTATTGAGCCCAAAAACCTCACCGCAAAGGCGCCAATGCCTTTGCGGTGAATCGCAGCGGTTTTCAGCTTCAGGGCAGGAACGGTTTGCCAAGCGAGGCGGGCAGGTTGTTTTGCAGTACCCGACGGTCACGCGAGATGATGACCAGCACGACGATGGTGGCCAGGTAGGGCAGGGCGGCGAGGAGTTGGCTGGGAACGTGCAGCCCCAGTCCCTGCGCGTGGAATTGCAGGATCGTTACCGCGCCGAACAGGTAGGCACCGAACAGCAGGCGCGTTGGTTTCCAGGAGGCGAAAACGACCAGCGCGACGGCGATCCAGCCGCGTCCGGCGCTCATGTTCTGCACCCACAGCGGGGTATAGACGGTCGAAAGATAAGCGCCGGCAATGCCAGCCATGGCTCCGCCAAAAGCAACCGCACCGATACGGATGGCGATGACCGGATAGCCGATGGCGTGGGCGGCCTCGGGCGATTCGCCGACCGCCTTGAGTAAAAGCCCCAGCCGGGTTTTGCTCAGTGTCCAGGTAACCAGGGCATAAGCGATGAGCGAGAGATAGACCACGGCGTCCTGCTTGAACAGCACCGGCCCCAGGCCGGGGATGTCGGCCAGCAGCGGGATGGCCAGGGGTTGCAGGCCAGGCAGGCTGTAGCTGATGTAATGCTGGCCGATGAAGGCCGAGAGGCCGATGCCGAAGATGGTCAGTGCCAGACCGCAGGCAGCCTGGTTGGCGGCGAGCGACAGGGCGAAGAAAGCGAAGATCATGGCCGTGGCTGCGCCCGCAACGGCGCCGGCGGGAATGCCGGCGAGCGCGCCGTGGCCGCTTTCGGCGGCGGCCGCAAACCCGGCGATGGCGCCGACCAGCATCATGCCTTCGACGCCGAGATTGATGACGCCGGTACGTTCGGTCACCAGTTCGCCGAGGCCGGCGAAGATCAGCGGCACAGCGGCACCGAGCGTGCCGGCGAGGATGGGGATCAGGTGTTCGATCATGGCGAGCGTCCTCAACAATCAGGCCGGACGGCGGCGCAGTCGGTTGTCGATGAAGACGTCGGAACCGAGGAGAAAGAAGAGCAGCATGCCCTGGAAAATACCGGTGATGGCGGAAGGCAGTTGCAGTGCTACTTGCGCCGCTTCGCCGCCGAGGTAGATCAGCGCCATCAGGAAGCCGGCGAGGACGATGCCGAACGCGTGCAGGCGGCCGAGGTAGGCGACGATGATGGCGGCAAAGCCATAACCCGGGGAAATGTTCAGGTTGAGTTGCCCGACCGGGCCGGCGACCTCGCCGACTCCGGCGATACCGGCGACCATGCCTGACATGACCAGCGTGAACCAGACGGTCCGCCGCGAGGAGAAGCCGGCGTAGAGCGAGGCGGCCGGTGCGTGCCCACCGACTTCGAGCTGGAAGTGCAGGAAGCTGCGGGCATTGAACATCCAGAACGCCAGCACGGCGGCGATGGTGATGAACAGCGAGGTGTTGACGCGCGAACCTTCGAGCAGGATCGAGAAGAGGGCGTTGTCGCTGAACATGATGGATTGCGGGAAATTCATGCCTTCCGGGTCGCGCCACGGGCCGTTGACCATGTAGGACAGCAGGTGGTTGGCGACGTAGGCGAGCATCAGCGTGGTCAGCGTCTCTTCGGCATTGAAGCGTGTCTTGAGCAGCGCCGGAATCGCACCCCACAGGGCGCCGCCGATGGCGCCGGCGATGACCATGGCCGGAACGACCCAGGCCGCGTCGCTGCCATCAGTGGCAATGGCCACGCCGCCGCCGGCCAGCGCGCCGACGATCAGTTGTCCCTCCGCGCCGATGTTGTAGATGCGCGCTTTGAATCCGAGTGCCAGGCCTTGCGCAATCAGGATCAGCGGGCAGGCCTTGATCAGCAGTTCGCTCCAGCCGTAGCTGCTCTCCAGCGGCTGGATGAAGAAAACGTGGAAGGATTCGAGCACCGGTTTGCCGAGGGCCCAAAACAGGAGCGAGCCGGTGATCAGCGTGGCGACGACCGCGATCAGCGGGGCCGTCCAGCGCATCACGCGCGAGGGGTGCGGGCGGGGCTCAAGCAGATGCATGGTCGGTCAGGTCCAGTTCGGCATGCGTGTTCAACGGCGTTTTCGGGAACAGTCCGGCCATTTGCAGGCCGACGGCCTCGGCGTTCAGTGATGATTTGGGCTGTGCGGGAGAAAGTCGTCCTTGTGCGAGCACGGCGATCTGGTCGCAGATCTCGAACAGTTCTTCGAGTTCTTCCGAGACCACCAGGATGCCGACGCCGGTGCGCGACAGGTCGAGCAGCGCCTGGCGCAGCACTGCTGCCGCGCCGACATCGACGCCCCACGTGGGCTGCGCGACGATCATCACCTTCGGCTTGAGCATGATTTCGCGGCCGACGATGAATTTCTGCAGGTTGCCGCCCGACAATGCGCGCGCATTGGTGTCGGCGCCGCCGCCACGCACGTCGAAGCGCGCCACGCATTCCTCGGCATAGTCGCGGGCCTTGCCGAAACGCACCAGTCCCCAGTTCTTCATGCCGTGGCGATGCGCCGTTAGCAGCGCGTTGCGGCTCAGGCAGAGCGGCGGCACCGCGCCGCGCCCAAGACGCTCTTCCGGAACATAGACCAGTCCTTTGGCCCGCCGCCGGCCGGCGTTGAGGTTGCCGATCGGCTTGCCGTCGAGTCGGATGATGTCCTTGTGTACCGGGTGTTCCCCCGACAACGCGGCCATCAGTTCCGCCTGCCCGTTGCCGGAAATGCCGGCAATGCCGAGAATTTCTCCGCTATGAACGGTCAGTGAGAGGTGGTGCAGCGAGGTGCCGAACGGTCCGGCGGAGGTAAAGCTCAAATCATGCACGGTCAGCACCGGGTGGCGCTCGCCGAGGTACGGCGGGGCCTCGCAGACCGGCAGTTCGCGACCGATCATCATGCGTGCGAGGCTGGCTGACGATTCTTCGCGCGGGTTGGCGGTGCCAGTGACGCGGCCGCTGCGCAGGATCGTAGCCTTGTCGCACAGCGACTGGATTTCGTGCAGTTTGTGGCTGATGTAGAGGATCGACACGCCTTCCGACGCCAGTTGCCGTAGCGTCGCAAAGAGCTTCTCGACTGCTTGCGGCGTCAGCACCGAGGTCGGTTCGTCGAGGATCAGCAGTTTCGGGTCCTGCAACAGGCAGCGGACAATCTCGACGCGCTGTCGTTCGCCAACCGAAAGGCTATGCACGCGCCGATTTGGATCAAGCGGCAAACCATAACGCTCCGAAATGGCTGTCACGCGTTCGGCAAGCTTGGGCAGATCGAAGGGTTCGTCCAGCACCAGCGCGATGTTTTCCGCGACGGTGAGCGTTTCGAACAGCGAGAAATGCTGGAAAACCATGCCGATGCCCATGCGTCGGGCCTGCGCCGGATTGGCAATGCTGACCTCTTCGCCGTTCATGCGGATCGTTCCGGCGTCGGCCTTGACCGCGCCGTAGATCACTTTCATCAGCGTGCTCTTGCCGGCTCCGTTTTCGCCAAGAATGGCGTGGATTTCGCCCGGCATGACGGCCAGACTGACGTCTTCGTTGGCGACGACGGTCGGATAACGCTTGGTGATGTTCTGGAGTTCCAGGCGGGGCGCGGAAAGGGGCATGCTGATGGGGCGGACGGGGCAATCCAGGGCGCTTGGTCAGCGCACTTAAACGGACTCGGCGGCAAAAGTTGGAGGAAGAGGGCGGGAAATCGGCTCAGGGAGCGTCGGGTTCGAAGAGTCCGTATTGTGCCGGCTAAGGGCGGCATTGTCGATTGCGGGAAAGCCACAATCCGACTATCCGAGAATTCACCGGATGGTTTCGATCAGCGCGCATTTTACACAGGGATGCTGCCGGATGTGATGCGACGCAGTGGGGCGATGGTTCGTGTTGTGTCTGCGCACTTGCTGGTGCCGATCGGATACGTCGATGTGGAACATGATGGTTTCCCTTGTCCGCTTGGGGATAGAATCAGGTGTCGTCATTCGTACTGCATGAAAGTGCATCCAGGCATGACCCTCAAGTCGAGACTGACATTTGCGATGCTGGGCGTTTTTCTGCTCAGCCTGTGGTTGCTGTCCTTATACACGACGCGCATGCTTCGGCAGGATATTGAGCAGCAATTGGGGGAGCAGCAGTCATCGACCGCCGCTTTCGTGGCGGCCTACGTCGAGAACGAGCTAGTCGTGAGAGTTCAGGCGCTCGAACGTATCGCCAGTGCGCTCGAGCCATCCTTGATGAAACGGGATGTGGCGTTGCAGCGCTTTCTGGAGCAGCACTACGATCCTAGAGGGTATTTCAACAGCGGCATCAATATTTCCCGCTTCGATGGCCGGGTCATCGCCGAGGTGCCTTTGGCAACCGGGCGGGTCGGCCAGAGTTTCCTCGATCAGGACTACATCAACGATACCCTCGATACGGGGAAGTTCTCGGTGGCCTCGCCGGTGATTGATCGAGCGACCGGTCGAACTATCGTCGGCATCGCCGTTGCCATTCGCGACGCGCGCGGGCAGGTGATTGGCGTGGTCTCCGGCATTACCCAACTGGGGGTGCCGGGATTCATGGACCGCGTCCTTGAAAACCGCTATGGCAAGAGCGGCGGCTATCTGCTGGTTTCGCCGCAAGCCAAGATGATTGTCGCCGCGTCGGATAAAAACCGGATCCTGGAGCCGTTGCCCGAAAAGGGGCAGATTCCGCTGGTCGACCGGTTCGTCGAGGGCTACGAAGGTGCCGGTGTCCTGGTCAGTCCGCATGGGGTCGAGGAATTGGTGGCCGCCAAGGGGGTACCGACCGCCGGCTGGTATGTTGTGACCCTGCTGCCGGCGGCTGAAGCCTTCGCACCGATCCGCGAAATGCAGCGCCACATGCTGCTGGCCACGCTGGCACTGACGTTTCTGGTGGCTATTCTCGTCTGGTGGGGGGTGCGCCGGCAGTTGTCTCCACTCACCCGGACAACGCAGGCGTTGACAGCCATGTCGTCGGCAGAGGGCGTTCTGGAACCACTGACAGAGCGTCGTCAGGATGAAATCGGCCAACTGATTGGCAGCTTCAATCATTTGATCGAGGCCATTCGCCATCGTGAATCGGCGCTGGAAAGAAGCGAGGCGAACTTCCGTCATTTCTTCGAAAAAAATTCCTGTGTGATGCTGCTGATCGATCCGATCCAAGGAAAGATCGTTGGGGCCAATGCGGCGGCAGCAAAATTCTACGGCTATTCACCGGCCCAGTTGATCGGGATGTCGACCAATGAAATCAACGGCATGTCGCAGGAAAGTATTTTCGATGAGGGCGTTCGCGTGGTCTCCGGGCAGAGCGAATCTTTCCAGTTTGTCCATCGCCTGGCTTCCGGAGAACTCAAGGAGGTCGAAGTCCACCTGACGCCGATTGAGAGCGACGGCAATGTGGTGCTCTTTTCCATCATCCACGATATTACGGCCCGCCGTCAGGTCGAGCAGGATCTGATTCGGATGGTGGAAACGGATTTGCTGACTGGCGTCGCCAATCGTCGTCATTTCATGGCGATGGCGGAGAAGGAGTTGGCGCGCTTTGTCCGTTATGGCGGGTATTTGTCGGTGTTCATGATGGATCTCGATTTCTTCAAGCAGATCAACGATACGCATGGCCACCATGCGGGGGATGTCGTCCTGGCCAAGGTGGCTGAAGTGTTCAAGGCAACCCTGCGGGAAATCGACGTGATCGGCCGGTTGGGCGGCGAGGAATTTGCGGTGATCTTGCCGCAAACAGACAACGAGATGGCCAGAGTGGTTGCCGAACGGTTGCGCCAGACCGTCGAGCAGACCGAGATTCCGATGGAACGCGGTTTGCCGCTGCATGTGACGTTGTCGATCGGCGTTGCTACCGTGCGCGATACCGTGATCAATATCGACACGCTGCTGGGCCAGGCTGACCGAGCGTTGTATCAGGCCAAGAATGCCGGGAGAAACCGGGTTGGCTGGTTCGATTCGATGCCGCTGGGGCAAAGGTAGTCGAGTTATCCGGCTTTCGTGGGCGATATGGGTAATGCCGCTTATCAGCGCGATGTGCGGCGGGCAGAGGGCGATGTGTGTGCCGGTGCCGAGATGCTGTTTTGCAGATTGGCCCGCCCGGAGAGATTCGAACTCCCTACCCCTTGGTTCGAAGTTGATTCACGATCTGTAAGTTATTGTTTTTATTGACCACAAGTGGTCGCTCGTTTCCCCGTTTTGCGCTGTATTGGTACGTCTTTGAGTGTCCTCTCCCCAAAAAGTCCCCATCACATGTTCACGTGATGGTTATTTCGGCGTAACCTCGCGCATTTGATGACAGGCGGCTATCGGCCAAAAGCAGCCTTTCGGATCTGTGCCTTTAAGCGGCCATTCGTATTCGTTTCCCGATCCCGAAAATTGTCCACAGGTGTCCGTTATATTGGAGTTGTTATACGGACAGTCGGAATTTCAAGTAACTGTAAAATTTGAATAAAGAAGACCAAATTTCACGTCATCAATATCATCTGTTATACGGACCCCAGTGTCCGTGTAAACACTGTTAGGCGGCAGTAGCGCGAAATCCCGCTAGCTGCCAATTACAGACAGTGTTGTTTTAGAAAATATATGCCAGAACGCACTTGGACTTGCAAAGCATGTAGCGCTAAGAATCAGCCACTCGCAGAAATATGTGAAGGCTGCTCAGCAAGAAAGCCACTCGACACCTCAGATTTCCTTGGAGGTCTAGTCGCTGGTGGAAGCATGCTCGTCGTTGGATTCATTTGCTGGGTCATGTTTATGTTCGGGTTCGCAGGCGGGGGCATGACGCCAGCGTTGTCTTTATTAGTATTTTCGCTTTTGATAGCAGTTGTTCTATGCGTTCGATATATTGGCAGGCGCCGCTACTTTAATGCGTTTGTCTTTTCATGGCTTCCAATGATGGTGGTTTTTGTAATGGGAGTCATCGAACAATGGCAC
>CAYUYI010000109.1:0-7002 GCA_964448995.1 uncultured Propionivibrio sp.
CGAGGCCTTCCTCGATCTCGCGGAGTTCGAAACGCTGTCCCAACATGCCATCGAGTGTTGGGTGGCGGGCAACCAACTGGAAATCCGTCGAAAAGAGCGCTACAACGCCTTCCTTGCCGACATCGATCGCAGAAAAACCGGCTTCGAAATACTCGGCGCGAAAAGCGGTCTGCACGAGCCCCGCAAAAGAGCCATCCGGGCGATTCATCCGTCGACTCAGGGTAAAGACCCATTTACCGGTAAATCGCGAAAGAATGGGTTCCGAGACCACCAACCCGGCCGCGGGGTCTTGTACCTGCCTGAGAAAATAGTTGCGGTCACTCACGTTGACATTCGGCAGGTCCGCGCTTTCGCCGGCGCTGAACAATACCGCACCGTCCGGACCGATGATACGCAGACTGTTGGCCTGCGTTTCCGGAATCACGGCCTCCCGCCGCAAAAGATCGCGATTGACGGTGGCTACGTCGGCGGCGGATGGGTGTTCAAGAAGCCGGGCATAGTCGTGGCTCGTCTCTTGCAGGACGATATCCACTTTCTCACTGCTGGCGGTGATATGCCGTTCGATCGCGCCGGTCAGGTTTTCCGAATCCCGGCGAACAATCGCGAACTCGCTCTGGTACGAGGCATAAAGCTCGTATCCAAGAAATGCGCCAAACCCGGACAAGAAAAGCAGCACACAAAACCAGATACCGTGATTGGAAAGATGTCGCTGATCGGCCGTTGGCGTCCCGGTTGCCATGATCAATATTCGCGCCAGGGGCGCCCTGAGTTCAGAACAAACCGCATTATAGGGGCTTGTCAGGAAGGACGAGCAATGCCCCGAGCCGCCGATCGCCTCAGAATGCAAACGGCCGATGCAGCCAATCCCGGAGCACTTTCACATCGCGCTCGGGCAGATAGTGAAAACCGCCCAGCACGTCGTCGATAACGGCGTGCGCCACCGCTTGCGGCACCCCTTTGGTCGTCAGCATGTGAAAGAACCACGCCATCGGGTAACCCGCCTGGCGATCAAAACGCTGCAACGCTTCGTTCAGCGCCAGCCCTTTGGCGCCGTAGGCGCTGGTGAATTTTGGCGGCAGCCCGTTCAGGGCGGCGACCGGCGTCGCCTGAAGGATCGACTGGCGATAGCGGTCGAGGTACTCGCGGATGGCCAACACCCAATGATTGCTGAAATGCGTGGTGCTACCGGCACTGCTTGCGAGCCAGGCGTCGAAAAAGCGATGAATGTTCTGCGGTTCGGGCTTTTGCGCGGCGATACGCTTCAGGAGTTCGGGCACATGGGTCATCCGCCGCAAGGAAAAAAATGGCGGCGAAACCGGTTCGTCCGGCGACACAGACTCTTCCGGTGTTTCGAAGAGCGCTTCAAGGCTCGCCGGAACATGCCCTTCGAATAGCACATGACTCACTGTTTCCTGCAACTCCTCGATTTCGACCTGAACGAAATCTCCCGCCAGCACACCACTCGCTGCCACCAGATAGTGCGTTCTGCCCACCAGCCGTGTCGCCCGCAAGCCGGTCCCGGCATAGACGTCGTAGAGTGCGTGCAAATCATCGCCATGACGAGACAACACAGACTCCCCCCAGGCAGTCAAGTCATCGGCGACGCGTCGTCCGGTACCATCGATCACGCCACCGAGCCGGTACCAGCCGCCGCGTGTCAGCACATCGCGAAAAACCAGATCCGGCGTTCTCGACGACAGGGCTGCCGTCAACGCCTGCGCCAAACCGGAGGCGCCCACGGAAGCCGGCAGGCGGACGCACAACTCGCGAATCAGGCCATCTAACGCCGACACCGGTTGAGACAAGACGGTATTCATAGAACGATTCTCAGGCTTCGTCATGAGGGATCCGCGCAACCGCCAGGCCCGTCGCACTCGCCGCATCGCGGGTCAAGCTCAGGCAATGCCCGCCGGAATGAACGTAATAAAGCCGACACAGTGCATTTTCGGCCGCACACGGCAAGCGCGGCGGCATATCGTCATCGTCGCAGATCGAAAGATGGACACCGGGAAAACGCGCGCGCAACGAAGCGCCGAGCGGCTCGTCATCCTGGCTGCCGTGGCACATGACATGATCGAGCACCTCCGCCAACTGCGACTGCGTGATCATTCCGCACCGCCTTCAACCACATATTTCTGCAACGACGGTGCCGGCACACCCATCACCTTGGCAAGCCAGGGCGGCGGGTGTTTCAGCGAGGCCTGCAAACGGGCAATCACGGTGCGAGCCGATTCGGCGCGGGGCACCTTGACCGGATGCACGTTCACCCGCACCACCTTGGCTGCCGCCGGACCGCCGATCGACTGCACAAACACCACATCGCAATCCGCCACCAACGCCGCTCGCGCCGCATTGCGATCCTCGGCATGATCGGCTTCCAGCGTCGGGCGAATGGCGACCAGGCGGGACGCCTCCGGCGTCAACTGATAGATCAGGAAACGCTCGCACGAACCGAAATGCCCGTCGAGTACCTCGCCATGATTGGAAGCACAGGCCACCTGGATCGAGCCCGGCAAATCTCCCCGAGCATGCGCATCGAGCGGTGGCAACTCGCTGTAAACAAGATCTTCGCCCCACAACAGCCGAGCCACCTGCTTCAGCGTGTCCGGATCGACGCCGACCTTGCAATCCTCCTCCGCATGATCGCCTGCGAGAATCTCGCGCAGATCAGTCACCGTGATCGAGGACAAACGGGTTTCGGTCAAAGGCAGCCCCAAGCGCTCACCAACCGCCTGGGCGAACGCGGCCACACTGATTCCA
Source organism: uncultured Propionivibrio sp. (assembly GCA_964448995.1). Classification (GTDB taxonomy): domain Bacteria; phylum Pseudomonadota; class Gammaproteobacteria; order Burkholderiales; family Rhodocyclaceae; genus Propionivibrio. The sequence continues at coordinate 2,761 of CAYUYI010000109.1, forward strand.
CCGAGTTCTGCGGCGGCCAATCCGAGCCGAAGTGCAGCCTCTCGGGTGATTTGTGCGGTCATGACGGTCTCCAATAGTGACAGGATTGTTTAACCACGCGCTTCAAACATAAACAATGCAGGTATCGCCACCGGGACACGTGTCGACGCATTTCGGCGAATCGGCTTCGCCGTCGCACTCGTTACAGGTGTCCTTGTTGATCTTGAAAATACCGCCTTTATCGATGATCGACTTGGTCGGACAGACCGGTACACAATCACCGCAGGACGTGCACTCCGCTTGCGTAATTTTCATTGCCATGAGAGTTCTCCTTTCAGTTCAACGACTCACTCGACACCGTCAATGCGTCTGGCACGCAGAGAAAACGGCAGCCGTGCCGGTGCCGCTTGCGGGTCGATGTAATAGATGCCGCCATTGCCAAGCTTGATCTCACCACCCCATTTCTCGGGTGTATCGAATTCCATCGAAACGATGGAATCCTCAATGTCGCGCTTGGGCATGTAAAACACGTAGCCCTTGTCACCCTTGCGGATCATGATGTTGGCCATTTGCGCCTCCAGTGAGGCGCGGAGAAAAAACGGGAATCAATCTCTCCGCGCCATTTGTTGCTTTAACGAACCAGATCGAAGTTGTAGTCCGTCTTGCCGAGCAGCTTGGTCTGCTCGTCAAGGCGTTCCAGCACGGCGTTGGTCAGCGTGGTCAGGATATACATGCCGCCCTCGTAGCCCAGCGTGGTCATGCGGTGCAGATGATGTCGATCGAAGATCGGAAAACCGAGGCGGATGAGTGGCACCTCGAATTCCGGCCCCTTGTACAGCGTGTCGCGCTGGATGAACTTGCCATAGCTGCTGCCGATGACGAAGTCCGGCTTGTCGGTGAAGCACAGGCTGCGTAGATGCCACAGATCGCAGCCCGGATACAGCTTGGCATGGATGCCGTAGGGCGAATCCTCCAGCATCTTCTTCATCGCCTTTTCCCAACGCTTGTTGCTGTTGTTGCACAGGATATGCGTCGGCTCGATGCCCAGTTCAAGCATGAACTTGACGAGGCCCATCACGAAATCCGGATCGCCGAAGACCGCCATTTTCTTGCCATGCAACCACTGGTGCGAGTCGGTCATCATGTCGATCAGGCGGCCGCGTTCCTTGGTGATCGAAGCCGGAATCGCCTTGCCGGTAGCTTCGGAAACCTTCAGCAGAAATTCATCGGTCCATTCCACGCCCATCGGGATGTTGAGCTTGGGAATCTCGTGATTCCAGGTACCTTCGATGTATTTCTTCGACTTTTCCAGCGTCGTCGATTGCAACAGGAAGGTGGTGATGGCGTTCGGTGCATCCTTCACGTCCTCGATGGTCGTGCCGCCGGCATACATTTCGTAATGGCCGGTCGCCGGCGTATCGAGGACTTCCTCGGGGTCACAAAGATAGGTGTAATCGACGCCCATTTCCTTCAGATAACGTTTGATCACACGGTAGTTGCCAAGGTAGGTCTCGAAACCCGGCACGATATTGATCTTGCCGTTCTTGCCCGGCGCTTTGCCTTCCATCTCGTTGAGCGTGAAGTACTTGGCGATGCCCTCGAACATGTTGTCCCAACCGGTGATGTGCGAACCGACGAAGGACGGCGTATTGGCGTAGGGAATCGGAAAATCCTTGTCGACGTAGCCTTCCTTGCGCGCGTTGCCGATAAAGGCGCCCAAGTCATCGCCGATGACTTCGGCGATGCATGTCGTGCACATGGCGATCATCTTCGCGTCATAGAGCTTGGTGGCGTTCTGCAAACCCTCATGCACGTTCTTCTGGCCGCCGAACACCGCTGCGTCCTCGGTCATCGAGTCGGCGATGAAGGCAATCGGCTCCTTGAAATGGCGGTTGAAGTAGGTGCGGAAGTAGGCCACGCACCCCTGAGAACCGTGGATGTAGACCATCGTTTTCTCGAAACCGAGGCCGCACAACGCACCACCGAGCGGCTGACAGGCCTTGGCCGCGTTGATCGTCAGCGTCTCGCGCTTGAAGTTGAGATCCTGATACTCCTTGGTGGTCGTCCATTCAAAAGTTTCGGCCACTTTCTCGGGCGAAAAGCGTTCTTCATAGGTCCGTTTTTTGGCCAGTACGTCCTGATATTCCGGCGTATTGAACAGTGGAAAACACGGTTTGATATTGTCAGCGACTTGCATCTTGATCTCCTTTGCCCGGCCACTCATCCGTGGACGCGGGCAGAAGTTGAAGGGAAAATCAATTTCTTAACCACGGCGACACGACGGGCACGGCGAAATTCAAAGGCAAAACTATTTTCTGGTTTTCGCCGTGTGCGCCGTGCACGCTGTGGTCAATGTCCTTACGCGGCTTCGGCCACCCCGGCGTTCTCGGCGGGCTTCTCCCAGGGCGCCTTGAACAGCGTCCAGCAGGGGTTGTTCACGGCCATGTCCATGTCGCGGGCGAATACCGCAAAACCGTCAAAGCCGTGATACGGACCGGAGTAGTCCCAGGAATGCATCTGGCGGAACGGCACCCCCATCTTGTGGAAGGTGTATTTTTCCTTGATCCCTGAACCCACCAGATCAGGTTTCAACTGACGCACAAATTCTTCCAACTCGTACCCGGTGGCGTCGTCGTAGATCAGCGTGGTGTCCTTGAGGTCGAGCATCGTGCGATCGTAGTCATCGTTGTGCGCGAATTCGTAACCGGCACCGATCACCTCCATGCCCAGATCCTCATAGGCACCCACCGTATGACGCGGACGCAGGCCCCCTACATAGAGCATGACCTTCTTGCCTTGCAGGCGCGGCTTGAACTTGTCGACAATCGCCTGCATCATCGGTTGGTACTTGGCGATCACGCGCTCGGCCCCCTCCTTGATCGTGTCGTCGAAATGCGAGGCGATCAGACGGAGGCTTTCGGCAATTTTGGTCGGGCCGAAGAAGTTGTATTCGATCCAGGGAATGCCGTACTTCTCTTCCATGTGCCGCGCGATATAGTTCATCGAGCGATAGCAGTGCAACAGGTTGAGTTTGACCTTCGGCGTGTTTTCGATTTCGGCGATGGTGCCATCGCCTGACCACTGCGCCACGACATTGAGGCCCATTTCTTCAAGCAGGATGCGCGAAGCCCAGGCATCGCCACCAATGTTGTAATCGCCGAGAATCGCCACATCGTAGGGACTACCAGGTTCGAGCTTGCCGTCACGCGCCGAGATGATCCAGTCACGAATCGCATCGTTCGAGATATGGTGACCCAGCGACTGGGACACGCCACGGAAGCCTTCGCAGCGGACCGGAACGATGGTCTTGCCGATCTCTGCCGCCTTCTTTTTGGCGACGGCTTCGATGTCGTCGCCGATGAGGCCGATCGGACATTCGGACTGCACCGAGATGGCCTTGGAAAGCGGAAACAGGGACTCGACCTCGTCGATCAGTTTGGCAAGCTTCTTATCCCCCCCGAAAACGATATCTTTTTCCTGGAAGTCGGAAGAAAACATCATGTCACAGAAGGAATCAACCCCGGCCGTTCCCGATGCGTAGTTGCGGCGCCCACCACGCGAATACTGGCCACAGCCGATCGGACCATGCGAGATGTCGATAATGTCCTTGAACGGCCCCCACACCACACCCTTGGCGCCGGCATAGGCACAACCGCGCTGGGTCATCACGCCCGGAACCGATTTGCGGTTCGAGGTGATGCACTTCTTCGATTGCGTGATGGTCTTGTCATTGACCATCAAATGCTTGGCTCGATCCTTCTTGGCTTTCTCCGGATAAACCTCCAGCACCTCTTGAATGAGGGCTTCAGCTTCTTCACGATTGAGCAAACTCATTTTGCTTCTCCTGTCCGGGCGACGGTCTTCAGTCCGACACGGCACCCTCGGTCGTTACGTTAGATCAAACTTCCGTCAATTCGGCGTTAACACTCAGGCAGCGACAGCTTCAGCCGCCAGTTCCGCCGCAGTCTTGCCGATGATCGAAGCATCTTCGACATCCATGATGCCGAACTCCATCAACAGTTCTTCCAGCTCTTCCATTTCCAGCGGCGTCGGGATGACGAACTTCTTGTTGTCCACGATCTTCCGGGCCAGCGCACGGTACTCGTCAGCCTGCTTCGCCGTCGGGTCATATTCGATGACGGTCATGCGGCGGATTTCGGCATGCTGGACGACGTTGTCGCGCGGCACGAAGTGGATCATCTGCGTGCCGAGCTTGGCCGCCAGCGCTTCGATCAGTTCGTCTTCGCGGTCGGTCTTGCGGCT
>CAYUYI010000110.1:0-6914 GCA_964448995.1 uncultured Propionivibrio sp.
AGAAGGCCTCGCCGCCCTTGTCGAAGCGGCGCAGGCTCTGCGCCAGCGTGTTGTCAATGAATTCGCCATCGACGTGCGTGCGCTTGGCTGTCTGAGCCGCCGTCTGGGTCTGTTCGAGCAGGTTAATCAGGCGGCGGGCATCGCCGTCGGCACAGCCGATCAGCCGCGCGCGCGCGTCACCATCGAAGGTCAGCCCCTGCAAGGCCTTCGTGCAGGCGCGTTCGAACAACTGCCCCATCTCGTCTTCCGACAGGGGATTGAGCACATAGACCGAAGCGCGCGACAGCAAGGCCGAATTGACCTCGAACGAGGGATTCTCGGTCGTCGCGCCGACCAACGTCAGCAAACCTGCCTCGACGTAAGGCAGGAACGCGTCCTGCTGCGCCTTGTTGAAGCGATGCACTTCGTCAACGAAGAGGATCGTCGATCGCCCCGACTGCGCACGCATCGCCTCGGCATGGGCGACCGCCTCACGGATGTCCTTGACACCGGAAAAAACTGCCGAGAGCGCCACGAACTCGGCATCGAAGGCATCGGCCATCAGCCGCGCCAACGTCGTTTTACCAACGCCCGGCGGCCCCCAAAAAATCAGTGAATGCGGCTTGCGCGCCTCGAAAGCGAGACGCAGCGGCTTGCCCGGTCCGAGCAGATGCTGCTGGCCGATGACCTCATCGAGCGTCTTCGGCCGCAGCGCTTCGGCGAGCGGCACCTCGTAGCGCTGGGGAAAAAGATCACTCACTGATGACGTCGACGCCGGCTGGCGGCTTGAAACTTAGCAAGGAAGCCGCAACCACCAGATTGCGTTCCAGATTGGAAAAATAGAGCGAGGTCGTCTGCCCAAAGTTGTCAAAAAGCTCCATCGCTTTCAGATCATTGCCGGCAAAACCGAGCCGTAGCTTCTCGAAACCGCTTTCCTGAGATTTCGGGACGGCTTCGACCCACTCCAACCCTTCGCGCTCGCCGGCTTCGCGCAGCGTGAAGCTCTTTTCCAGAGTGCTCTTACCACCGCTTTCGCCAGCGAGCAGGGCCGCCGGGGTGCCGCCGAGCGCGTTACCGACCTTCTTGACCGTCACCTGGCGCAGATCCGGATCATAAATCCAGACTTTTTCCCCATCGCTGACCAGCAACTGGCTGTACGGCTTCTCGATCTGCCAGCGGAATTTTCCCGGCCGGGAAAAAATCATGACTCCCGACGACTGCTGCGGCCGCGTCCCGTTCTTGGCAACCACGATCTGAGTAAAACCGGCACGCAATGTCTTGGTCGATTCCAGGAACTGGTGCAGTTTATCGATCGCACCGGCATGAACTCCCTGAGAAATCAGCAGCAGTGCTGCCAGGCAAAACAGTCTTCGCATCAATTTTCTTCCCGACGCGCCAGCACTTCGCGGCCACCGCGTCCATCCATCGCCGACACTAGGCCGACCTTTTCCATCGCCTCGATCAGCCGCGCCGAACGGTTGTAACCAATGCGCAAGTGTCGCTGCACCAACGAAATCGAAGCACGACGGTTCTTCAACACGATTTCTACGGCTTGGTCGTAGAGCGGATCCGACTCGGCGTCGCCCGACGATTCACCGTCACCGTTACTGCCATCCCCTTCGTCGTCAAAACCGGCGCCTGACAGCACGCCCTCGACGTACTGCGGCGCAGCAACACGTTTCAGGTAATCGACCACGTGATGGACCTCATCATCGGCAACGAACGCTCCATGCACGCGCGTCGGATAGCCAGTACCAGGCGCAAGGTAAAGCATATCGCCCTGCCCGAGCAGGGCCTCCGCACCCATCTGGTCGAGGATGGTGCGCGAATCAATCTTTGATGACACCTGAAACGAGATGCGTGTCGGGATGTTGGCCTTGATCAGGCCGGTAATCACATCAACCGACGGCCGCTGCGTCGCCAGGATCAGATGGATGCCTGCCGCCCGCGCCTTCTGCGCCAGGCGCGCGATCAACTGTTCGACCTTCTTGCCGGCGACCATCATCAGATCAGCCAACTCGTCGATGACCACAACGATATTGGGCATCGACTCAAGCGGCTCCGGTGTTTCCGGCGTGAGCGACAGCGGATTCGGCAGCTTGGTGCCCACCTTCTGAGCGTCACGGATACGATGATTGAGTCCGGCAATATTGCGCACGCCAATCGCCGACATGAGCTTGTAGCGCCGTTCCATCTCGCTGACGCACCAATTGAGCGCGTTGGCGGCCTGCTTCATATCCACGACGACCGGCGCCAGCAGGTGCGGAATACCTTCGTAGATCGACAGCTCGAGCATCTTCGGGTCGACCAGGATCAAGCGGACTTTCTCCGGTTCGGACTTGTAGAGCAGCGAGAGAATCATCGCGTTGATACCGACCGACTTGCCCGAGCCGGTCGTCCCCGCCACCAGCAAGTGCGGCATCTTGGCGAGGTCGACGACCATCGGCTGACCACCAATATCCTTGCCGAGCGTCATGGCCAACGGCGAACTCATGTCGTGATAGGCTGCGCTTGAAATGATTTCAGAGAGCCGCACCGTTTGCCGTTTGGCATTGGGCAACTCCAACGCCATGCACGACTTGCCCGGAACGGTCTCGACGACTCGGATCGACACCATCGCCAACGCGCGCGCCAGATCCTTGGCCAAATTCACAATCTGCGCCCCTTTGACGCCGACCGCCGGTTCGATCTCGTAACGGGTGATCACCGGCCCCGGATAGGCGGCCAGCACTTTGACGACGACGCCGAAATCGGCCAGTTTTCGTTCAATCAGCCGCGACGTGGTATCGAGCCCCTCGGCACTGATCTGCTCGACATGCTCGGGAATCGGATCAAGCAGATGCAGTGGCGGCAACAAACCGCCTTCAACCGCCTCGGGAAACAAGGGGGTCTGACGCTCGCGTTCGATGCGTTTCTCGACTTTGACCGAGCGCTTGGTCACGGGCTCAGGGGTTTCAACAATAATCGGCTCGTGCGGTGCCGTTCGCTGTTTCTCGACCTCGACCACCGCGTCGCGCTCGCGCGCCACTTCCCGACCGATACGGCGATCCTGCCAGCGCTCTAAGAGCCCACGGCCCCCGGAGTAAGTCAATTCAAGCAAGGCCCCCAAACGCTCAACCGCCAGAATCCACGACATGCCGGAAAAAATGCTCCATCCGAGCATCAGGAGGGAGATCAGGGTCAGCGTCGCGCCGGTATAACCGAGATAACGCATCGACAAGCGACCGATTTCCATGCCCAGCATGCCTCCGGGCAGCAACGGCAGTTGGGCCTTGAGAGAATGAAAACGCAAGGCTTCGAGTCCGCTGCTGGCAGCAATCAGGACAACGAACCCGAGTAAGGCGATGTAGAGCGGACGACGATCGGCACTGCGCAACCCGTCAAGACGACGATACCCCCACCAAACGAATGCCAGCAGGAGGACCACCCACCACCAGGCAGACAAGCCGAAGACATAAAGCAGCAAATCCGATAGCCAGGCCCCACCGCGACCCGCCGGATTATGCAGGGGACCGCCTTGTACCGCATGCGACCAGCCCGGATCACCGCGCCGGTAGCCCCACAGCGACAGGGCGAGAAACGCGGAGAACGCGATCAACGCCAACCAGCGCGATTCCTGAAGCACCACCGCGATTTTTTCCGGCAAGGGACTCGACGTTGCAGCAGGAACGCCGGTCGGAGCACCAGGAATTTTACGGGGAGAAGGCATGAATGAAGGTGGCAATCAGGACAAACAAGTCAGGATTATAACTGCCTGACCAACACAACCGGAAAAACGCCGGGGAAACAACGCCGCGTTCCGGAATGCACGCGTGCCAGCGATGCCTACTCCGCCATGATCATGATCGTTCCATCATCCACACGGATGAAGCCACTGGTTTCCAGATCCTTGATGACACGTGTCACCATCTCGCGGGAGGCACCGACCATCTTGGCCATATCCTGCTTGGTCACTTTGCGCCGGACCTGGCGCGTTCCATCCACCTCTTCCGACAGATCCAGCAAAAGCTTCGCGACCCGGCCGTAGACATCCATCAGGGCGAGGCTCTCGATCTTCCAGTTCGCCTGGCGCAATCGCAGAACCAGACTTTTCATGATATTCAGACACAAATCCGAATTCTCGGTCAGCGTCCGGATAAAATCGGCACGCGAAATTTCCAGCAGTTCGCAGGCGTCAAAAGCCACGACATCGGCTGAGCGCGGCGCACCATCAATCAGCCCCATCTCGCCAAAACATTCCCCCTCGCCGAGAAAAGTGAGAATCACCTCACGTCCCTCGACATCGCGGCTCAATACCTTGACGCTGCCGCTGACGATGACAAAAAGGGAGCTGGTATTGTCACCCGCATGAACAATCGTCCGGTGACGAGGAAACTTGCGCATCGCCGCCATGCGCGCGAGCTGTTCCAACTGCATATCCGAAACGCCTGCAAACAGCGGTATTCGCCTCAATGAGGCCAGACTGGACAACATGGAACACGCCTCCCAAATATGCACCGCAATCGATTCTGGATTATACGGCAGCGCATCCGGAGCGCCGCACACGTATCCACAACCGCACCGCCAGGCAAAAATCGACGACAATACGCAGACATCCTTTTGTATCATTCGACCCGACCTGATCATGACTACCCGCGGATTCACGACGACCACACTGCATTGCGACCGTACCAAACCTATCGAGCACGGCGCCATTCATAAACCGATTCACAATTCGGCGGCCTTTGGCTTTGCCGACGTAACCGATCTCGTCAAGGTTTTTCAGGGCGAACAGGCTGGCTTCGTTTACGGCCGACAGGGAACCCCCACCACAGCGGCGCTGGAAGAGAAGATTACGCGCATGGAACAAGGCATCGCCACGGCCACCTTCGGCAGCGGCATGGGCGCGATCTCGGCAACACTGCTCGCACTCCTGCGCAGCGGCGACCATCTGATCGCCAGTCGTTTCCTGTTCGGCAACACCACCAGCCTGTTCGAAACCTTCGCCCAGTTCGGCATTGCCGTTACGTTCGTGGACGCCACCGAAGCCCGCCACGTTGAGGCTGCGCTGCGTCCTGAAACACGCATGGTCTTCGTCGAAACAATCGCCAATCCATGTACGCAAGTGGCCGATCTGGAAGGCATCGGAGCACTTTGCCGTTGCCATGGTCTGCTGTACGTCGTCGATAACACGATCACCACCCCGTATCTTTTCCGCCCGCAGTCGGTTGGCGCGTCGCTCACCATCAATTCTTTGACCAAATACATCGGCGGGCACGGCAACGCACTCGGCGGCGCGGTCACCGAAACGGGCTGTTTCGACTGGTCGGGTTTCCCCAACCTCTACGATTTCTACAAGAAGGGCTCGCCGTCTCTCTGGGGAATCACCCAGATTCGCAAAAAGGGCCTGCGCGATGCCGGCGCAACCCTTGGCCCCGAAGCCGCGCACCATCTAGCCGTCGGCTCCGAAACACTGGCCCTGCGCATGGACCGGATCGGCGCCAACGCTCAGCGACTGGCAGACTTCTTGCAAGCTCACGCGAAAGTCAAACGCGTGTATTACCCCGGCTTGCCCGATCATCCACAGCACGAGCGAGCAAAAAAACTGTTCCGGGGTCATAGCGGCATTCTCGCCTTCGAATTGCAGGATGGATTGGATAGCCTCGACATCTTCTCAAGACTGCGAGTCGTCATTTCGTCGACCAATCTGGGCGACAACCGGACGCTGGCTATCCCGGTGGCACAAACGATCTACTTCGAACTCGGGCAGGCGCGCCGGGCCGAATATGGCATTGCCGAATCGCTGATTCGCGTCTCCGTCGGGATTGAGGACAGCGACGATCTCCTGGCTGATTTTGCGGGCGCGCTTGATCGATAGTCCGCGACATGGAGCGCCACCGGTGCTCCATGTCATTTTCCTGACAACGGACAATGACCTGGCCCGAGATCGCTTCCTGTCAGCCGACGGCAAGCGAGCGGACAATCAGACTTGCAGAAGTCGTTAAGAGGACAAGCGCGAATCCGCGCTGAATGGTTCTTTCCGACAAACGCGGAGAGATCAGGCGACCGATCCCCATGCCCACGGCGGTCGCCAGCACAAAAAATAGCGTCGTCGGCATAGGAAGCCGCGCCCCCTGCATAAGTGCTGTCACGACGGCCCCTGAGCCGACCAGGGCAATCACCATCAACGAAGTGGCCACAACCCCATGCATCGAGGCGTTGGTGAAGCGCCGCAACGCCGGCACGATGATGAAACCGCCACCGACGCCGAGCAAACCGGCCATGAAACCGGCCAAGGCGCCGACGCCGGCAAAAAGCAGCCCGCTAATCCAATCCCAACGGAAACGCCCGGTATCCGGATCGACATGGGCGAACTTTCGCTCTTCGCTTGGCGCATGCGAAGACAGCGTCCGCAAGATCAGACGCAACGCCACAACCAGAATCACCCCGGCAAAAATGAATTGTAGCCACTGCTGGGAAAGACGATGCGCGACGAACATTCCGAACGAGGTCATCGGCAGACCGCAAACAACCATGACGACTGCTGCACGATAACGTACCAATCCCTTGCGCCATCCCTCGATGGCACCCAGCGCGGAGCCACCGGCCACGGCGAGCAGGGCCACCGGGGCCGCCGCCTGCATCGTCCAGCCCATGCCCGCAATCAACGCCGGAACCGCCAGCACGCCCCCGCCAGCACCGGTGACGCCCATGATCAGACCGATCAACACACCGAGAATGAGTGATATTTCCATGAATCAGTTTCTGTCGTCGGATGTCCGTAAAGGCCATCCGACCATTCGAGCCGAAAGATGCACATGATCCCGGTGAATTGCCGACAATGCAATCGACAGCGCCAGGTCGCACATTTGCCTGGCCGGACTCCTCGCATTGTTCAGTTCCGCCACGCCAATGCCGCTCTGGAATAGAATGCCACGCTGACGCGACCAATCAGT
>CAYUYI010000111.1:0-6867 GCA_964448995.1 uncultured Propionivibrio sp.
CCCATGAAGACCCCCGCCGCAAAAATCAGCGAAACGACCGGCATGGCGTTGGCACCGTTAGCCACAACACGCGCCTGTTGGTCTTTGGTCTTGTAATTGATCATCAACGCCAGCGCTGTGCCGATGATGAACAGAATGGCAAGCGGCAGCAGTTCGACCATCAGCGCGGCCAGCAAAACAACGGTCAGGGCGATGTTGATCCAGAACTTTTCCGGACGACGCAGTTTGTCGGCTTCCGGATCTTCCGAGACGGCTTCATGACTACCATCGTGCGTGAACTCGATGACACCGAGACGAGCGCGTTCCTTTTTGCCCCAGAAATAGGCCAAGCTAAAGACAAAGAGCGTACCAAGCACCATCCCCGGAATCATTGGCACGAAGACGTCCTTCGACTCAACGTGCAACGACGCCAGGACACGGCCGGTCGGACCGCCCCAGGGAATGATGTTCATCACGCTATTCTCAAGCAGCGCCAGCGAAGGCAGGATCAGCGGATTGATGCCGATGCGACGATGCACGGCGAACAATGCGGTACAAGTCACGAGATAGGTCGTCGAACCGTCTCCATCGAGCGAAATCGCGGTGGCCAGCGCCGCCGTCCCGATGCAGACCTTCAGTGGGTCGCCATGAACGGCTTTGAGAATTTTCTCGATGATCGGATCGAACATGCCGGCATCGATCATCGTGCCAAAAAACAGAATCGCGAAACAGATCATGATCCCGGTGGGCGCCACTTTGCGCACGCCATCCATCATCATCTTGCCTAACTTGGCATCGTGGAACCCGAGCGCAAGCGCTACGACGATCGGAATCAGAACCAATGCATTCATGGCTGACATGCGTTTCGACATGATCAGATACATGAACACGATAATCATTGAAAATCCGGCATACGCCAGTATGGTTGGACTCATTGTGCTTACCTCCTCCTTGTTTGACCATCAGCGAATCATTTTCCGTTGGCAATCGAGACATCGATCCAGAGGACCGTCCTATCGTCCCGAACGTTTCCCCCCAACAGCAGCACTAATTTACGAACACGAACCCTTCAATTACCCTTCACTCCAATTCATAATATTCAAGGAACGCTCGTTGATCGTCGCCCGCCGCACGAAAACCGTGCATAGGCCGCCTTCCGCCAATAGTATGTTTCGTCATCGACCGAAGAAAAACCAAGCAAATGAAGCTACTCCTAGTTGAGGACAACCGTGAGCTTTCGTCTTGGCTCACTCGTTTACTGCATCAATCAGGCTATGTCGTCGAACAGGCTTTCACGGGCGAAGAAGCCTCGCAGCTTCTGCTCATCCAAAGCTACGACGCCATTCTTCTTGATCTGACGCTGCCAGGCATCAGTGGCCAAACGCTGCTCAAAAACCTGAGAAACAAAAACAACAATGTCCCCATTTTGATCATCAGCGCCCAGGACAAGATGCAGGACATCATCGAGCATCTCAATCTGGGCGCCGACGACTATCTGGCAAAACCGTTCGATATCCACGAACTTGAAGCACGATTGCGTTCGCTGTTGCGCCGCGCCAATGGCAAGACGAACCCCGTGATCACTTGCGGAACGTTGCAATATGATACGAACTCGAAATACTTCAGCTGCGCGGGAAATGCGCTGCCTCTCACGCCCAGAGAACATGCCGTGCTTGAACTCCTGATCCGGAACCCGGGAAAAACCGTCTCCAAAGCAGAACTGGCCGATAGTCTGAGCACACTGGACGATCTGGTCACGGCTAACGCACTCGAAATCTATATTGTTCGGCTGCGCAAGAAACTGGAAAACACTGGCGCCCAGATCATCACCCTTCGGGGACTGGGATACATGCTTACTTATGTGGCCGACTGACACCACGCCTATGCTAGGAAGTCTCAAGAGCCGTTTGGCGCTGTGGATTCTCCTGCCGACCATCCTGCTCGCCTCCATCGACCTTTCCATCATCTATCGTGATTCGGAAAATGTCGCCACATCGGTTCAACAGAGAATCCTGTATGGTTCGGCAAAGATCATCGCCGAGCAACTTTCGTTCAACAATGGAAGCTACGACATCAGCATTCCACCGGCTGCGTTCGAGCTCTTCAAGAGCAAACACGCCGATCACGTTTATTACAGCGTCAGAACCAAAGAAGGACGGTTGATCGCTGGCGGAGACGAATTGTCCGCATACGAAAAGCCTATCGAAATCGAAGAGGAAAAATACTATCTATCGACCATTAACGATGAAGTCGTGCGTGTGATCGCCATAGCGCAGGCCCTGCCGAATTCTTCGTCAGTCGACTACGCCATCACGCAAGTCGCACAGACGCTGCACGGGCACAACGAGTTTCGTGACGGACTGATTACTTCCACGGTTCGCGGGCATCTGTTGATGCTTTTAATCACAGCCATCTCGCTTTTCGTTGCGGTTCGCTGGACGTTTTCTCCGCTGATGGCATTCAGCGCCATGTTGTCTCAACGAAAACCCGGTTCGCTCGAAAAGCTCGAGTACCATGCTGCACCGACGGAATTGCGCCCGGTCATTAGCGCGCTCAACGGTTATGCGGAAAAACTCGGACAGACCTTGACGGCTTACGAGAAGTTCGTTTCCAACACGGCCCACCACCTGCGAACATCTTTTGCGATCATGACCTCTCAGATCGATTATGGAAAACGTAGCGCGGGCAATCCGCAGATCCTGACCGAAACACTCGATTCAATCCGAAAAACCATGATCGAGAGTACCAAACTCATCAGCCAGTTGCTGGTTCTCGCTGCGATGGAGCAAAATCGCCAAGATCAGGAAAACATCATTCCGATTCGGTTATCCGAATCTATTACTTCCGTCATTGAGGAAATGGCCCCCCTCGCACAACAGCGACGGATTGAACTGGGGGTCGACGATTTTGATGAGGATGTGTTCGTTACCGCTCGCCCACATCTGCTTCATGAAATATTTTCAAACTTGATCGACAACGCCATTCAGCACATGGGAAAACCCGGTAGCGTCATTATTTCAATCGTAAGAGAATCGGGCTATGCCCACATCAAACTAGTCGATGACGGCGTTGGTGTTCCGGAAAATCTTCAGTCGAAATTGTTCGACCGTTTCTTTAGGATCGATACCTCGCGTGCGAACAGTTCCGGCTTGGGATTGGCCATCGTCAAGGAAATCTGTGAGGCTCTTGGCGGCAGCGTCACGGCATGCACGCCGGTTTCTGGGCAGGGTCTCCAATTCGACATCTATCTCCCTTTTTCGCAGGACTGAAGGAATGAGCCAATTGCTGAAGCTGACATCAAGAATAATCGTGATCTACGGCTGCCTCTTTTGCGCCACCGGCGTTGTCGCCAGCGAAAAAATCACGATTATGGTCAGCAGTATCGAAAAACAGATTTATCTTCCCGCAAAACTCGCGGAACGACTCGGATACCTCAGAGAAACGGGACTCGATATCGAATTGCAGAGCGTCCCGGATGGTGCCAACGCCGAAAAGCAGATGCTTCTCGGCGTCGCTCAGGGGGTCATCGGGTTTTATGACCACACGATCCATCTTCAGGCGCGAGGAAAACTTGTTCAATCGGTTGTTCAGCTCAGCCAGGCGCCTGGAGAAGTCATAGTCGTCTCAAAGACCGCTGCCAAAGACATCCAGTCCCCCGCTGATTTCAAGGGTAAAACACTCGGCGTCACCGCGCTTGGCTCGTCTACGCACCTGTTGACGCAATTCCTTGCCGCGCAGGCTGGTATCAAGAACAGCGAATTCACTGCACTTCCGGTCGGTGCCGGTGAAAAATTCATTTCCGCGCTCAAACAGGGAAAAATCAATGCAGGCATGACCACGGAACCCACTCTTTCGCAGCTGACAGCAACCGGAGACGCCGCCATTCTCGTCGATCTGCGCAGTGTGAAGAGTACGGAAGCAGTACTCGGCGGGACATATCCTGGCGCTTGCCTGTACATGCCGAGCGCATGGGTTAATAAAAACCGTGACACGGTCCAAAAGATCGTGACGGCGTTCGTCAAGACGCTTCGTTATATTGACACTCACACTGCCGAAGAAATTGCCGACAAAATGCCGCGGGAGTACATGGTTTCGAATCGAACGATGTACATCAATGCGCTCGAAGCCGGCAAATCAATGTTCACCCCGTCGGGCCTAATGCCGGAAAACGGACCGCCGACGGTATTGCGAATTTTGAAGGAATTCGACCGGACCGTTCAGGGTCGCCCCATCAATCTATCCAACACCTATTCGATCGAGTTCGCCCAGGAAGCCAACCGCGCCCTGTCCGAAAAATAGCCACATCGACCTGGAATCTCCTCATGTCCAACCGAAAAATCCTTGTCGTCGATGACGACAAAAGACTGCGGGAACTGTTGCAACGTTATCTCGGCGAGCAAGGTTTTGCCGTGCGAACCGCTGAAAATGGCGAGACCATGGATCGGTTGATGAGTCGCGACACCTTCGACCTGATCGTCCTCGATCTCATGCTTCCAGGCGAAGACGGCTTATCGCTCTGTCGACGCATCCGTTCCAGCGACCCACAGCAACCCATCATCATGCTGACGGCCAAGGGGGACGAAATCGATCGCATCGTCGGGCTGGAAATGGGCGCCGACGACTATCTGCCAAAACCGTTCAACCCACGTGAACTGGTCGCTCGAATTCAAGCCGTGCTGCGTCGCCGCATTGCGGTAGTTCCCGGGGCTACGGCCGGTGATGACCGACCGCTCAGTTTTGGCAACGTTGAAGTCAATCTCGCCACCCGGGAACTCCGACGCGATGGAGAGAGCGTGCCGCTGACGACTGGAGAATTCGCCGTGCTCAAGGCACTTCTTGAACATCCGCGGCAACCGCTCTCGCGTGACCGGCTGATGTCACTCTCCCGCGGTCGCGAACAAGGCCCGTTCGACCGCGCTATCGATGTTCAGGTATCACGGCTACGCAAGCTGGTAGAACCTGATCCGGCCGCTCCCCGATATCTGCAGACCGTCTGGGGCTTTGGATACGTCTTCATTCCCGACGGTCAAAGCAAGTGAGCATCGGGGCCGTAATTTTCCCGCGAACGCTGCTCGTCCGTACTTTCCTTCTGCTCAGCCTGCTGCTGATTGTCTGCATTGCCACTTGGGCTGCCTTGTTCGCCATCGCCGAGCGCGAACCACGGGCCCAGCAATTGGGACAACTGACCGCCAGCGTCGTCAATCTGACGCGAGCGGCCCTCCTCGCAGCAAACCCCGACAAGCGACTGGTGCTCCTGCGCGATCTCGCAGAAAGCGAGGGCGTCCACCTCTACCCTGCCGAAACAGGTGATGTAACAGACCCTTTGCCAGACACGCTCTTCTTCAACAAAATGATCGAGACCGCACGCGCTCAGTTGGGCCCGAGAACCCGATTATCGGGTGCCATCAACGGGCAGAAGGGGCTGTGGGTCAGCTTCTTTCTGGATGACGGCGAGGACGACGAGTACTGGCTGATGTTACCGGGGGAACATGCTGAAAATGACTTGCCGCTGTATTGGTTAGGCTGGGGGGGCGCGTCACTCGCATTGGCGCTACTGATGGCCTGGTTCATCGTTTCCCGGGTCAACAGCCCCCTCCGAAAACTCGCCACGGCCGCGGCTCAATTGGGTCGCGGTCACCATCCGGAGCCGATTCCCGAGCGGGGAGCACTGGAACTGCAGCAGTTAGCCGCATCGTTCAATCGCATGTCGAGAGATATTCGGCGCATGGATGCCGAAAAAGCCGAAGTCCTCGCCGGTATCTCACACGATTTGCGCACCCCACTCACGCGCCTGCGATTGGAATCGGAGATGTCAATCACCGACGAAGCGGCCCGACAAGCAGTTGCCAATGACATTGAACAGATGGATGCCGTCCTTGGCCAGTTTCTCGATTACGCTCGCGGCAACGATGAAGCGGCAGAAACGACCGATCTCAATCAGTTGGTCACCCACGTCATCGCCGCATTCAACCGAACCGGGCGCATCGTCGTCGTTAGTCACACAGCCTTACCGTCGATTCCAGTCCGACGCAAGGCCCTTGGTCGAGCACTCACCAACCTGCTCGGAAATGCCGACAAGTACGGTGGTGGTGAAATTGCCGTTGATACGCGCCTCGGCGAAGGTGAGATCATCATCGAGGTGAAGGATCGCGGCCCCGGCATTCCCGTCGACGAAATTGAGCGCCTGAAACGCCCCTTCACCAGGCTCGACAACGCCCGCAGCAATGTCGAAGGTACGGGGCTTGGACTGGCAATCGTCGAACGCGTGATTCGCATGCACAATGGTCGCTTCGAGCTCTCACCACGGCCAGACGGTGGCCTCATCGCACGCCTGTGTATTCCAATGCAAGGACATGACGAAAAAAAACCGCAGGCTCATTGCTGAGCCTGCGGTTTTATCACGCCAAAGGCGCCTGTCTTACTCGCTAATCGCAGCCTGAGCCGCCGCCAGACGAGCGATTGGCACACGGAACGGCGAGCAGCTCACGTAGTCGAGACCGGCTTTGTGGAAAAAGCCGATCGATGCCGGATCGCCGCCGTGCTCGCCGCAAACGCCGAGTTTGAGACCGGCACGAGCCGTACGGCCCTTGTCGGCCGCTAACTTGACCAGCTGACCAACACCGGTCTGATCGATCGACTGGAACGGATCGATTTCGTACACGCCTTCCGAGAGGTAGCACGGCAGGAATTTGCCGATATCGTCACGCGAGAAACCCAAGGTCATCTGCGTCAGGTCGTTGGTCCCGAACGAGAAGAATTCAGCCTCCTTGGCGATGGCATCCGCGACCAGCGCGCCACGCGGCGTTTCGATCATCGTGCCGACCATGTAGTCGACCGTGGCCTTGCGCTCGGCGAACACCGCCTCGGCCGTCGCACGGATCAGCTTGG
>CAYUYI010000112.1:0-6860 GCA_964448995.1 uncultured Propionivibrio sp.
CGGCGTCCCGAAAACGACGCTGCACGACAAGATCAAGAAATACGGGCTGTCGGACACCGGCTCAAACTGAGCAGCGACACGTGCAAAACTTTTCGTGCCGTCGGCATGCCCGGTGACGTCACAGACTGGGCGCTGACGTTCACTGCCCCTCTGCCACACGAAGTGTAGAACACCACGGGCGATGATTCGCCACTCATGAGTGGCGCGGGACAGCACCACCATGCCGCCGCTGCACTACGGCAGCAGACCTCCTCCGTCGCCCAAGCGGCTTTCACCAAAGCGGGCTCACATAAACACGAACTGCCCGAAAGCCGCGTGGATATTCGATCCTGGCATGGTGCACCGTGGGAAGGTCCGTATTGATTGGGCTGCAGGCCAACTGTGATTTTCCGGATCGATGCACGGGACACCGGCGTTCACCGGTGTCGCCAAAAAATCAGCGCTTCAGCCGACCAATTGAGGAATCGTCGCCAGCGTATAACCCGCCTTCGCCAGCCCTTCCCGAATCGCCTGCGCCACCTCAACTGCCTCGGCATTGTCGCCGTGCACGCAGATACTCTGCGGATTGACCGGGATGCGCTTGCCATTGATCGAAATCAGCGCGCTTTCCTCGACCATGCGCATGACATGCGCCAGACTTGCCTCGGCGCCGTGGATCATCGCCCCCGGTTGACTGCGCGGCACGAGATTGCCATCGTCGAGGTAGGCCCGATCGGCAAAGATTTCCTCGACGATCGTCAGACCCAGCGCCTGTCCGGCCAGCGCCATCTGTGATGCTGCCGGCGCCAGCAGAATCAGCCGGGGATCGAGACGATGCACGGCACGCGCGACAGCATCGGCCACCTTGCGGTCAGCACAGGCAATATTGGAAAGCGCGCCGTGCGGCTTGACGTGCGTGACCCGCGTGCCTTGAGCCCGCGCACACGCATCGAGCGCACCGATCTGGTAGATCAGCATGGCTTCGAGTTCTGCTGCGGGAATATCCATGCGCCGCCGGCCAAATCCCTGCAAATCGGGAAACGACGGGTGCGCGCCGATGCTCACGCCATTCTCCTTGGCACGCGTCACCGTCTTGATCATCACCAGCGGATCGCCGGCATGGTAACCACAGGCCACGTTGGCCGAATTGACGATGCCCAGCATGGCATCGTCGCCAGCCATTTCCCAGGCACCAAAGCTTTCGCCCAGATCGGAATTCAGGTTCAGTTTCTTGCTCATTTTTTTCTCCTGGTCAGTTGCCGGCAGGCAACGGCATTCATCATCGATTATCGGGTGCCGCTCAAACGTCGAAATGGACGCCAGCCACCCAATGGTTCCATCGCAGCGCCTGATCTTCACGGGCAGCACGGGCCTGGGCCAGATCGACCGCCACAAAGCGCAGCGGCTGCCCCGGTTTGGCTTGCGCCAACCTCGGCAAGTCGGCAGAAATCACCGTGGCAATTTTCGGATAGCCACCTACCGTCTGACAATCCGCCAGCAGGATGATCGGCTGACCATTTCCCGGCACCTGAATGACACCGGGGGTCACGCCATCCGAGACGATGTCGGCCATGACCGGCGCTCGATGCGCCAGCGGTTTGCCGTCGAGGCGAATCCCCATGCGATCGCTTTGCGGGGTCACCCGATATTCCTGGCCGAACAGATCCGCCATTGCCGCCGGCGAAAAATGGTCATCCTGCGGACCGGGGATGACGCGGATCTGGCCTTCATCCGGCAACCAAGGCGCCGCAGCAAACTCACCCGCCCCGCCACCAGGCACCGTGGCACAGGGAATCTGCAGGCCAAAGACGATCGGACAACCGATTTCCGCACGCTGGTAGGTCGAGCGGCTGCCGAGCTGAACGGGGGTCGCGAATCCCCCCGATACTGCCAGATACGACGTTCCCCCCGGCAGAAACCCGACTTGCAATTCATCGCCAACATCCAGGGTGACGCTCCGCCACGGCAACACCGCTTCTTCGCTGCCATCGGCACATAACCGCGTCGCCGTCACGTCGCCCGCCAGCGCGAAGCGCACCGGCCCCTGCTGCACGGCCAGCGCCGGCCCGGCGGCACGTATCTCGATGCAGGCGCACTCGGCCGGATTGCCGACCAGCGCGTTGGCGCACCGTGCCAGCAACGGGTCGAGACAGCCCGACACCGCAATCCCCATGTGTCGATAACCTACTCGCCCGAAATCCTGAAGACTGTTGGCGATGCCGGCGTTGACCACTTCCACAAGACCGTTCATGCGCGCGCCTCCTTCACAAGCAGCGTCTCGCGGGCCACTTCACCGCGCTGCGCCGCGGCTTCCATGGCATCGAACTGCACCCGGTCGATCGCCTGCCAGGTCACGCGATCCCCGGCGGCCAGCAACGATGGCGAGGCTTCGTCGCGGGCTGAAAACATCGGAATCGGTGTCCGCCCGAGCAGCCGCCAGCCACCGGGACTTTCCCACGGATAGACCGCGCACATCGACCCCGCCACGGCCAGCGAGCGTGCCGGCACCGCCTTGCGCGGCGAGGAAAGCCGCGGCATCTCGAGCGCGGCAGGCAATCCGCCCATGTAGGGAAAACCGGGCATGAAGCCAATCATGAAGACCTGAAAGCTCGTCGTCGTCATCAACTCAATAACCGACTCGCGCGTCATCCCCTTGGCCTGCGCCAGATCATCCAGATCCGGGGCCAGATCCTCATCAAAACAGACAGGAATGCACCAGCGACGCCCCGCCCGGGTTGCCGACCCCGATGTCTGCGCCAGCGCCAGCAACGCCTGTCCGAGCCTTTCGCCATCGCCCTGCGAAGGATCATAGTGCACGGTCAGCGAACGATACGTCGGGACCACATCGACGATCGCCTCCAATTGCCCCCGCTTGCGCGCACCTTCCAAGGCATCACACAGCCCAGCAACGCGGGCATGCAGTGCCGGATCGATGCGATCACCAAATTCGAGCGTCCACGCCGTGTCACCCAATGGCAACAAGCGGACTGCATTCTGTTCATTCATTGTCTGTTCCATGTCCTTGACCTGATATTCATCCGGCGTGTTTCATCCAATCAAATAACCCCTGTCCATACTGATGCACGAGCGCACGAAAAACAAACGCGATATTTCGTTTCGGCAACATCGATTTTTCCGATGCCCCGTTCAGTGCGGCGAATCATTGCTGCGAGTTGCGCGCGAAGAGCAAGGCAGCCGACATGATTTCCTCAAGCGCCGGGTTCGCCGGCTGGCTCAAATAACTGGCGAAGAGGGGTAGCGGCTTGAGCGTCAGTTGCGTCTCCAGCAGTGCAATATCGTGCTTCTCGGCCAGCACCAGGGCCGCCGCTTTGGGTAGCGTTGCGATACCGAAGCCGCTTTCCACCAGTTTGACCATGGCATAGATCGTCGATACGGCATGCAGCCGCTTGTCCGAGGCGCCGTGGCTGGCGAGCGTGTGCAACAGCGCCTGATGCGGCTGCGAATTGCGTTGAAAGGTCAGCAACTCACTCGACAGGATGCTCGCAATATCCAGCTTCCCCCGCGCTGCAAGCGCCTTGTCGCCGACGAAAACCATTTCCATCGGCGGCAGTTGCTCGTTGACCGCGCCCTTTCCCGCCACGCCCTCGGCCGAAAACAACAGATCCAGTCCGCCGCGGCGGAAATGCTGGTGGAGCGCCGCGGTCATTTCCACGTTGAGTTCGTACTGAATGCTCGGATGCTTCGTCCTCAGCCATTCCATCAACGGAACAAGCCAGGTATGCGAAACCGTTTCGATGACGCCAAGGCGCAGCGATATCGGCGCCTGGCGCTGCATGCCGAGATCACGCTTGAGACGATGCTGGATGGAAAGCAGGTGTTCGGCGTGGTCGAGAAAGCGCTCGCCGGCCGGGGTCAGGCGAAACTGCCGGTCCCGCCGGTCGACCAGTTCCAAGCCAACTTCAGTTTCAAGGACCGCGATCCGGTTGGAAATCGCCGATTGCGTCAGGCACAGTTTTTCAGCCGTTCGCGTGATGCTCTGCAATCGGGCGACCCACACGAAGGTCTCAACAAAACGTAAGTCCACGACGCAGTCCGCCTTCCCTCACGCAGAAACAGTTATGGTTGAAAAAACGTACGCCGATTGAATCCGGACCATCCCAACGGCCCCAAATTCTAACTCCAAAAAAACTGATGCCGACAACACGAAATAATCCATTTGTTAGATGAAACCAGCCGTCGCATACTTGGGCAAAACGGACGGAAAGGAAACTGAACATGCCCCCCCCCAACGCATCCAGCCACAACGCTTCGCTATCGGCCAAAACCGGCATCGAAGCACGACTCGCCATCCGCTCGGGTGCGTGGACTGGCCATACCAGCGGATCGGCCCCCAACCATGTGCAGGGCAATGTCGTGATTCTCCCTGTTTCGCTGGCCAACGATTTTCTACGTTTCTGCCAGCGCAACCCGAAACCGTGCCCGCTGCTTGCCGTGTCCGAGCCCGGCGATCCGCACCTGCCCGGACTCGGCAAGGACCTCGATATCCGCACCGATGTTCCCGAATACCGCGTGTGGCGCAATGGCACGTTGGTCGAAGAAATCACTGACGTTTCCTTATTGTGGCGCGCCGATCTCGTGACATTCGTGATCGGCTGTTCCTTCTCGTTCGAGCAACCGTTGATCGATGCCGGCATCCCGCTTCGCCACATTCTCGAAGGGCGCAACGTGGCCATGTATCAGACCAACATCCCCACCCAGCCGGCCGGTCCGTTTCACGGCCCGATGGTGGTGTCGATGCGACCAATGCGGGCGGCTCATGCCATCCGTGCCGTACAGGTCACATCGAGAATGCCGAACGTTCACGGCGCCCCGGTTCACCTCGGCGATCCGGCACTGATCGGCATTGCCGACATCCAGAAGCCGGATTTCGGCGACCCCGTGGCGATCCTGCCCAACGAACTGCCTGTTTTCTGGGCCTGTGGCGTCACCCCCCAAGCCGTGGTCATGGAAGCAAAACCGGAATTCTGCATCACCCACGCCCCGGGCAAAATGCTGGTCACAGACTTGCTCGATCGCGATCTGCTTTTCTCCTGAGCCATTCAAGATCAGGCGAAAGTCATGAGGCCAGGCGCCCCGGAAGAAACTCTTTTGGGGCGCCCCGACTACAACGGATAAAGCCGGTACGTCAGCCTTCCATATGGCGCGGTAGCCAGTTGACGATTTCCGGGAAGAAATACATCAGCAACACCATCACCACCATCATCACAAACAGCGGAAACGCATGCTTGGCGATGAAGGCAATATCCTTCTTGGTCATTCCCTGAAGAACGAACAGATTGAAGCCAACCGGCGGCGTGATCTGTGCCATTTCCACGACCAGCACGATGAAGATGCCGAACCAGATCAGGTCCATCTGCATCGCCTCAATGGTGGGCAGCAATACGCCCATCGTCAGCACAACCATGGAAATGCCGTCGAGGAAGCAGCCCAGCACAATGAAAAAGACCGTCAGCACACCGATCAGCGCCAGCGGCGAGAGATGCAGGCTGATGATCCATTCAGCCAGGTGACGCGGCAGGCCGATGTAGCCCATCGACAAGGTCAGGAACGCCGCCCCGAAGAGAATCAGCGCAATCATGCAGTACAGGCGCGTCCCGCCCATCAGGCTTTCGATGAACGTCTTCCACGTCAGATCGCCCTGCACGGCAGCGATGATCAGCGAACCGACAACGCCCAGCGCGGCCGCTTCGGTGGCCGTGGCGATGCCGGTATAGATCGAGCCGAGCACGGCGATGATCAATGAAACGACTGGAATCAGATGCCGTGACTGATAGACTTTCTGGGCAAAGGTCAGGTTCTGGTCGGGAGGCGGCACCTTGTCCGGATTGAGTAGCGCCCAGACGATCGTATAGCCCATGAACAGTCCGGCCAGCACGATGCCCGGCAAAACGCCGCCGATAAAGAGCTTGGCGATCGAGACGTTCGCCATCACGCCATAGACGATCATGATGATCGACGGGGGAATCAGCAGCCCGAGCGTTCCCGCGCCGGCCAGCGTACCGATCGAGATCGAGTCGGGATAACCGCGTTTTTTCAGTTCCGGCAACGTCATCTTGCCAATCGTGGCGCAAGTCGCCGCCGACGAACCGGAAACTGCGGCGAAGATCGTGCACCCAATGATATTGGTATGAAGCAGGCGTCCCGGCAGCCCCTCCAGCCACGGCGCCAAGCCCTTGAACATGTTTTCGGACAGCTTGGTTCGAAAAAGAATCTCGCCCATCCAGATGAACAGCGGCAAGGCGGTGAGCGTCCACGAAGAAGCCGAGCCCCAGATGGTGATGACCATGCTCTCACCCACCGGCCGGCTGGTGAACAGCGCCATGCCAATCCACGCCACACCCGCCAGCGATAAACCGATCCAGACCCCGCTGCCGAGAATGGCGAAGAGCAGGAAGATCAGAAAGCCCGTTACAAAGAGTTCCATGATGTGCCGCCCCTTATTCCGTTCGTGCCAGTTCGCCGTCACCCGCGTTTTCGCGGACTTTGCGACCGGTCAGTAAATCCGCCAGTTCAACGGCAAAGGCCAGGGCCAGCACACACGTCCCGGCGGCCATGCCCAACTGAGGAATCCAGAGCGGCGTGGCATCCAGACCCGTCGCAATATCGTTGAAAAGCAAGGACTGGTGCACCAGCCGGACCGAATAGAAAGCCAGCGTACACGCGACGATCAGCGCCACGACATGACAGAACGTGTCCAGCCAGCGGTACGCCGACGGCGACAGGCGGTTGATCACCAGCGTCACGCGGATGTGTTCACCGCGTCGTAGCGTCGTAGCCAGCGCCAGAAACGCCGAAGCCGCCATGCAATAACCGGCATAGGCGTCGGCGCCATGCAGCTCAAATATCGGCATCATGCGGCC
>CAYUYI010000113.1:0-3185 GCA_964448995.1 uncultured Propionivibrio sp.
CCTAAATCAATTGGACGCGGATACTGTCGATGAAAATAGAAAGAACAACGCACCACCCCGCTGCCCCCATGCGCAACATTTCGCTCAAATACCAATTGATCCTGCCGTTCGTGCTGATGATTCTGCTCGTCTCGGCAGGTACGGCGTGGATGATGCACGGGTCTGGGCAGGCCGCCGTCAATCTGCTGGTGCGCCGAGTTCTGCATGACCTCGTCACGCAGATCAGCACAACCACCGAGGCCCACCTGAATTATGCCTTCAGGGCACTCGATTCATTTGTGGGCGACGATGAGACATCGACGTTCGCCTCGGCCCGGCAACGTCACGAAATGGAAGTGCTTGAGCAGCGCGCGCGGCAGACGCTACGCAAAGCCCAGGAAATCGGCACTTATGTCTATTTCGGCGGCGCCGACGGGCGCTTTGTCGGTCTGTACAAAGTCAACACCTACATGAACGAGCTCTATCTGCGTTCGTCCGGCGCATCGCAACGCCACATTTACGCAGTCGGCGAGACGGATGCCCCGCCGACGCTGCTCCGCAGCGATACCTTCGACCCACGCACCCGCCCCTGGTATGTCTCGGCACTGCGCAAAACGGGCGCCTCATGGTCGCCGGTCTATTTTGATTTCACCTCGAAGCGACCAGTCATTACCCTGACTCGACCGATTCGCGACGAACAAGGTGTCGCGCTCGGCGTCGCTGCGGTAGACATCGAGTTGTACCTGATCACCGAACGGCTGAGAAGCCTGGCCATCAGCCAGAACGGCATGGCCTTCGTGATGGACGCCCAAGGCAGGATCGTGGCAACCTCGGAAGCGGAGCTGCCGCTCGTGGCGGAAGACGGAAAGGCCGCCGGCGTGTCGGTAGACGAACTGAAAAACCCATTGGTCCGCGCCGCGCTGGCCGCCATCACCGAATGGCGTAACCACCCGCCTGCGCCTGGTGAAACCGCACTGGCCGAGATTGAGAGTCATGGCGGCCCCCTGAGTCTCGCGGCCACCTCGATCGGCAAATCACAAGGCATCGACTGGACCGCTGTGGTCATTGTCCCGAGCGCCGATTTCATGCAGGACATCAGCCGCAGCTACAACCGCAGCCTGGGCATCGCCATCGCCAGCGTCTGCCTGTCGCTGCTGATTGGGATATGGTTGCTCAACCGGGTACTGCGCGACATTCGTCAACTGAACGACGCGGCCATCCGGATCGGCCGGGGCGAGGCGCCGCCGTTGCTGAACATCGAACGCAACGACGAACTCGGCCAGTTGGCACGTTCCTTCCACGAGATGGGGCACAACCTGCGCACCGATGCCCTGACCGGCAGCTTCAACCGGGAATACCTGTTCAACCGACTTCGTTCCCTGCGCAATGTCGGTGAAACCCAGGTATCGGTCAGCCAGCGTTTTGCCCTGCTGTTCGTCGACCTTGACGACTTCAAGGGCATCAACGACCGCCATGGTCACGACGTGGGCGACGCCGTACTCGTGGAGATCGCCGCGCGCCTGAACGCCAGCGTGCGCGCCAGCGATACGGTCGTTCGGTATGGTGGCGACGAATTCGTCGTACTGCTCAACGACATGGCCAGCGAGTCCGACGTTGTCGCCGCGGTGGAAAAAATGCACGCGTTCGTCGAGCGCCCGATCGTCATCGGCGACTGCGAAACTCACACCGGCATCTCCATCGGCTGGGCGTTATGCCCTGCCGATGGCTCGGATACGGAAACCTTGCTGAAGACGGCCGATCAACGGATGTTCCAGGATAAAACACGGCGCAAGCAGAACAAGAGCGGGACGCTGCCCAACGCAGCACCTTGAAGTAGCGGCCGAACGCTCAAGCAGTTTTGTCTGTCGGGTCGCCGGCCCGTTCCCGCGCGAACGGGAACCAGCCAGGCACCAACTTCAGACCATATCGGCCGGCGTATGCGGCGACGGTTCCTTGACAGCCTCCCCGCTTTTCGCCGCATCTCTGGCGACACTCCGCTTGGCTGATTGCCGATAGCTCATGCGACCGTAAGGCTCGCGCAGACGGACCGGTTGCCGGCGCTTTTTCCGCAGACGCAGATTCAGCATTTCGACAGCCAGCGAGAACGCCATGGCGAAGTAGATATACCCCTTCGGCACGTGGTTACCGAAACCTTCGAGCATCAGCGTCAGGCCGATGACCAGCAGGAACGACAGGGCCAGCATCTTGATCGTCGGATGCGCGGACACGAATTTGCCGATGTAGCTGGCAAAGAACATCATCAAGCCCACCGAGGCGATGACCGCGGCGATCATGACCGCGACTTCATCCACCATGCCGACGGCGGTAATGATCGAGTCGAGCGAGAACACCAGATCGATGATGATGATCTGCAGGATGATGGCGGCAAAAGTCCCCTTGACGGACTTCATTTCCTCGCCTTCTTCACCCTCGAGCAACTGGTGAATTTCCTGGGTGCTCTTCCACAGAAGGAAGATACCGCCACCGAGCAGAATCAGATCACGGGGAGAAATCGCCTTGCCAAAAATCGTGGCCAGCGGCTCGGTCGCACCGACAATCCACGAGAGCACCAGCAGCAATCCGATGCGCATGAACATGGCAAAAAACAGTCCGATCTTGCGGGCTTTCTCGCGCTGATGTTCAGGCAACCGATCGACGAGGATGGAGATGAAAATGACGTTGTCGATACCGAGCACCAGTTCCAGGCCGGTGAGGGTCAGGAAAGCGACAAGTAGCGCCGGATCAAGCAATGCAGTCAGAGTTTCCAATCATGTGCCTTTCTGTGATTTCAAATAGGGGGTTCGTTGATGGGCTCAATCCAGCGCAAGCATTACGAGCGCCGCAATGCCGGTCCCGAGCCCGGCCGGAATGACGTAACGCTCCATCGGCGAGATGTCGTTGCCGACAATCACCTCAACCGGCAACTGCGTGAGTTCGAGGACCTGGTCGGTGACCGAAGGCTCGCAGAGGCGCGTCAGCGGATTCTTGCGCGCGGTGGTCATGACGATTCGCTCGCAACGCAGGCGTTTGGCGGCACGGACAATGGCTTCGGCTCGCCGTCCCTTTTCGACGTGCCTGGCATAGGGCAGACCATGCTTGTCAAACAAATCACGGCACGGTTTGAGCGCCTTCTCCGCCTCATCGCGATGCCAGCTGTCAATCGTTTCCTGGCTGACATATCGGGTGACGTAGCTGGACAAGGGCGC
>CAYUYI010000113.1:3285-6853 GCA_964448995.1 uncultured Propionivibrio sp.
TAATTTAGTCGCAAATGCGACGGCATTGGGCAGAAAAAACCTGTTCGAGACTGCGAAAAACTCTGATTAAAATTGCCGCACCGGCAACAAAGCTCCCTGCACCATTATGACCTATGCAAGCCGGGGGATTTCACCCGGTGGCCGGACCGGTTAAACTAAGGCGCCCCTGACCATCAGCATCGCTCACGCGAAGGAGACTGCGACATGAAAAAATTACTATCGATTCCGGTTCTGGCGCTTGTCCTGCTCGCATCGCCTGTTGCCCAGGCGCAATCGGCCGCGGCGCGCTACGAAGCCGACCGCAAGCTATGCGCGGAGGAGTCTTCGTCGAGTCTACGCATGCAGTGCCTGCGCGATGCCCGCGCCGAGTACGACCGCGCAAAGAGTGGCTATAGCTACCAGGAAAATACCCGCAATGCGCCGCCCCCACCGAGAGACGCCTGCCCGGGCTGTGGCCGTGTGCTCTCCGTCCAGGTCGGCGAAAAGAAGGGCGAAGGCAGTGCCGTCGGCATGATCGGCGGCGGCGTGGCAGGGGCGCTGATCGGCAACCAGATCGGTCACGGCGGCGGCCGTGCGCTGGCCACGGTCGCTGGCGCAGCGGGCGGCGCCTATGCCGGCAACAAGGTTGAAGAGCACGTGCGTTCGACCAAATACTGGTCAGTTCGTGTTCGTCTCGACAGCGGCGGCGAACGCAGCTTCAACTTCGATCACGACCCCAACCTCTACCAGGGTGATCTGGTCGTCGTCTCCGGCAATACGATCAACCGGCGCTGAGAAATGCCCCGCCCGGCCTTGTCACGGTCGACACCTGTCGGGCCGCTGTCGGCGTACGCCCGGATGCTGGCCGGAGAGGACTACGCCCCCGCGGATCCCGAACTGAAAGAACGTCGGCTGCGAGCACGCTCGCTTGCAGCCAAACTGAACCGAACGAAGCCGGCAAAGGATCGGAAGCGGCGCAAGCTGATCATCCGTTTACTGGGTAGCGTGGGCGAAAACGTCGTCATCCACTCGCCGTTCAATTGCGACTATGGCATCAACATTCACGTTGGCGAAAACTTCTACGCCAACTGTGGCTGCGTCATTCTCGACGCTGCCGAAGTACGTATCGGCGACAATTGCCTGCTGGGCCCGCAGGTCGGCATCTACACCGCCCAGCACCCGCTCGATCCGCGCCTGCGGCGCAAAGGCACTGAATCCGCCCGCCCGGTCATCATCGGCAACGATTGCTGGATTGGTGGCCATGCCACGATCCTTCCCGGGGTGCATCTGGGCAATAACGTGATCGTGGCCGCCGGCGCCGTGGTCACCCGGAGTTTCGGCGACGATGTGATCATCGGCGGCAATCCGGCACGAATCATCCGAACCATCGCCGAGTCGTCCTACGAGCGCGACCGATAGCCTTCGAGGCGGGTCGCGCCGTACTCAGGCAGCCGCTTTCGGATGCGTCAGCCCGATCCGCTGCGGCAACAGCGAACCAACGATCATGCCAATCATGCTGACGCCAAAGCCGATCAGTTGCGGCGGAACCAGGCTCTCGCTGCCCACGGCAAACTCGATCGCCAGCCATGAAGCAATACCGCCAAAGATGGCGAACAGCGCCCCCTGCGTCGTCGCGCGCTTCCAGAACGCGCCAAAGAACAAGGGCACGAACGCCCCAGCCAGGGTGATCTTGTAGGCGTTCTCGACCATGGCGAAAATCGTCGCTTCCGATGTCAGCGCAAAGCCCAGCACGACCACCGAAAAACACAGCATGGTGATGCGCATCATGCGCAGAAAGGCACGGTCTGAAATATAGGGGAAGTGTGCGCGCAGGATATTCTCGGAAAAGGCCACGGAAGGCGCCAACAGGGTCGCTGACGACGTACTCATGATGGCCGACAGCACGGCCCCGTAGAAAAACACCTGCGCCATCACCGGCGTATGCTGGCGGATCAACGCCGGCAGAACCATTTGCGAATCCTCCTGCACCAGTTTGTTGAACAGATCGGGATCAACAAGCGTTGCCGAATAGGCAATGAACATCGGGACAAAGGCGAAAGCGATATACAGCAAGGCACCGCAAACTGACCCGTAGATCGCCACGCGTGCGCTTTTTGCCGAAGTAACGCGCTGGAAGACGTCTTGTTGCGGCACCGAACCGAGCGTCAGGGTCAGCCAGGCACCGAAGAATGTCATCCATTGGGCGAGATTGGCCTCGGGAAAGAAATCCAGCTTGCCGGCTTCGGCCGCATGATTGATTACAACATCGACGCCGCCGGTCATCCCGGAAAAGATGTGGCCGATGTAGAGCAAACCGCCCATGATCATGATCATCTGGATAAAGTCGAGAATCGCCACCGACAACATGCCGCCGAACGTGGTGTAGGTCACCACGATGAGCGCACCGAGAATCACACCGACATGCTGCGGCACCGCGCCGTCCGTGACCACGTTGAACACCAGGCCAAGCGCCTTGATCTGCGCGGAAACCCAGCCCAGATATGAGACAACGATGCACAGGGTGGTCAGCACTTCGACCGTGCGGTTGTAGCGCAGGCGAAAATAGTCACCAAGCGTCAGCACATTCAGTTTGTAAAGTTTCCCGCCGAAGAAAATGCCGGCGATGATCAGACACATGCCCGCACCGAACGGATCGGCAACGACGCCACGCAAACCTTCCTTGACGAAGGTCGCCGATACGCCAAACACGGTCTCGGCACCGAACCAGGTCGCGAAGACCGTACCGGTGACGACATAGACCGGTAACGAACGACCGGCGACCGCAAAGTCTTGCGTGTTATGCACCCTTCGGGCGACAAAAAGACCGATGGCAACGGAGATCAGCAGGTAGAGAACGACGGACCAGATAAGCATTTCGTTGGAAAAACAAAGGGAGTTAAAAAACGCACCGCTGGGACACGCGGGTGCTCGCCGCCGAACTTCCATGGGGAAACCCGAAACCGCGCAAAAAATACGACAAAAAGGCTGTGCGAATCAATACCTTAATCACTTTTTTGCGACATCCCGACAATTTTGTCTGTTTTCTGCAAAACAGAAGGTGTCCTGCTGCCGCCTCCATGCTGGCAATGCACCAAAATCACGCCAGGAACGCACCAAAAACGGGCAGCCCCGAACGATTTGCACAGGTTCCTTCTCCTGCTGGCGGCAGGCCATCCGGTATAATTTAATGTTTCGCCATCCACCTCTCTGCATCGTCGCCTATGGAACTCGCCAAAAGCTTTGAACCCGCCGAAATCGAACGTCGCTGGTACCCGGACTGGGAAGCCAGGGGTTACTTCAACGCCGGCCTCGACACGAACAACCCGAACGCCTTCTGCATCCTGCTGCCGCCGCCCAACGTGACCGGCACGCTGCACATGGGCCACGGTTTCAACCAGGCGATCATGGACGCGATGACCCGTCATCGGCGCATGTGTGGCGACAACACGCTGTGGCAGCCGGGCACCGACCACGCCGGCATCGCGACGCAGATCGTCGTCGAACGCCAGCTCGATGCGCAGGGCATTTCGCGCCATGACCTTGGGCGCGAAAAGTTCGTCGAGAAAGTGTGGGAGTGGAAGGAATACTC
>CAYUYI010000114.1:0-6822 GCA_964448995.1 uncultured Propionivibrio sp.
CGGCCTTGTTCTCCCGCTCGGGCGGCTTCGATGGCGGCATTGAGCGCGAGCAGGTTGGTCTGCCCCGCGATGTCCTTGATGACGCCTGCGATGGACGAAATCTGGCGAGCTCGTTCTTCGAGCTTGCCGATGCGTGCGGAGGCATTGCTGACGGTTGAGGCAATCTGGTTGATTTCCTCGCTGGCGGCGTGGATGCGCGCGGACCCGTCTTCGGAAAGTGCGACGGAAGCACGGGAGTTGCGTTGTGTGTCGTTGGCGCGGTCTGAGATGTGATTGACGCTGACCGTCATTTCCTCAATGGCCGATGCCATCGATTGCGTTGAATCTGCCTGCCGTTGCGAGGCGACGGCGACTTCGTGCGCAGCCGTGTTGATGCGCTCAGCGCCCTGCGAGAGGCGTTGCGAACTCTCGCCGATATCTGACACCATCTTGCGCAGCGACTGCGTCATCTGGCCAGCGGATTCGAGAATGCTGCCTTTGGCCGTCGACTTGAAATCAACGGTCAGATCGCCGGTGGCGGCTCGCGACATCAGCGCAATGGCCTCGGCGGGCTCGCCACCGAGTTGTCTGACGATGCTACGTGAAACGAAGAAAGCGACCACGCCCACGACCGCCAGAATGATGAGTGAGAGCAGGGCGTCTGCGATCGTCGCTTTCTTGACAGCCTCATCGACATCATCGACGTAGACGCCTGTGCCGATGATCCATTGCCATTCGGGAACGGCCATCAGATAGCCACGTTTTGGCTTGGACTCTTGCTGGCCGGCGCGCGGGAACCAGTAATCGAGATATCCCTTGCCCGGACCCTTGCCGATCGCCACGATCTCATCCCACAGCTTAAAGCCCTTTGCATCGGTCTTGCCCAGCAGAATCTGGCCTTCGATTTTGGGATTGCCGGCAACCATCAGGGCACGGCCTTCAAAATCATAGATGAAGTAATAGTCGTCGTTGCCGAAACGCAGAGGCCGCAACGCTTCCTTGGCCATTAGTTGGGCTTCTTCGCGCGAGAGTTTCTTGTCAGCTTCCTGTTTTTGGTAGTAACGAACGACGCCGGTCGTCGTTTCAACCAGATCCTTGAGGCGCGTGTTGTGAGCCTCCAGCGCTTGAGTCCGCGTTTCGATCATCATGTTCACGGCCAGCACGGTCAGACCTGCTACCACCGCGATACCTGCAACCAGAAGTCGGGCGCTGACGCGCATCTTTTCGAATGACAACATGTTGCCCCCCGTTATGAACAACAGCGTTTTGAACGTCGGAGCAGCGTGTGATGCTGATTACAGTATATATCCCTCCAGGCCCGATGCCACGCAGCGGGATTGGCGTGAGATCGTGACACCGTGGCGTTCGATGGCGATGCGGCAGAGTTCCAGCCCGTCGGCATCGATCTCGGTCACGCCGGAGAGGTCGATGTCGGCGACGCCGACGCGCGTGAGTCCGTGCAGGAAATCATTGCGTAGCGATCCATTCAGTCCGCCAATGATGCGCATGACGGTTCGTCCATCGTGATCGTTAATGCTCAGGATCGATGCCTTGCCCGCCGCCAGCGCAGCGTCGATGGCGTCCTGAATCAACCATTCGCCGATCGGACCCTGCTCAAAAC
Organism: uncultured Propionivibrio sp.; assembly: GCA_964448995.1. Taxonomy (GTDB): domain Bacteria; phylum Pseudomonadota; class Gammaproteobacteria; order Burkholderiales; family Rhodocyclaceae; genus Propionivibrio. The sequence goes on from CAYUYI010000114.1 coordinate 1,601, forward strand.
GTGCGCCGTAGCAGTCTCCGATCTTGCTGACGACGGTGGCTGTCAGGTCGATCGCCGCAGAATCACGCACGGAAAACTCGCAACCGAATGTCTCCGCCGTGCGCAAGGCGAAGTCCGTGCGCAGCATCAGGCCGCTCAACGACAGGTTTTCGAGCGTGCCGCGACCCGAACAGCCGGACTGGCCAATGCGAACGCTCGGTGGTGCGCTGAAACGGATGCGCTGGTGACGGCGTTGCTCGCTCATTGGAATGACCTGAGTGAATTGGCTATCATTTCCCCTGCTCATGCAATGAATACAAATTTTAGCGAATCATCATCACTATAGGTCGTGACGGAATATGGCTCAAGTCGGCAAGGTCGGTGGCGTGGCGCGCAGCGTCCTGGCAGGAGTGCTGCTGATGGCAGCCTGGTCGTCGCAGGGGGCGGAATTGCCGCCGGAGGTGCTTTCCGCGCTCAAAGAGGCCGGGATCGCGCAGCGGAGTGTCAGTGTCGTCGTTCAGAGCGTCGACGGGCAACAGACGCTGGTCCGCCACAATTCGCGGCAGGCAATGAACCCGGCGTCGGCGATGAAACTGGTGACAACCTACGCCGCGCTGGAGTTGCTCGGTCCGGCGCACACCTGGAAAACCGAGGCGTTGAGCGATTCCGACGGGAATTTGTATCTGCGCGGTAGCGGTGATCCTCGTCTGGCACAGGAACAATTTTGGCTGTTGCTGCGCCAGTTGCGTGTGCGCGGCATCGGCGATATTGCCGGTGATCTGGTTCTTGACCGCAGTGCTTTCGCGTTGCCGGTTCATGATCCGGCCGAGTTCGACAACGAGCCGCTGCGTCCTTACAACGCCGGGCCGGATGCTTTGCTCATCAATCTCAAGAGCCTGCGTCTGACCCTGCGCCCGGATGCTGTCCGTAAAGCCGTTGTTGTTTTGCCGGAAACACCTAGCGAAGCGTTGCGTATCGCCAACCGCCTGCGGCTTGCCGACGAACCGTGTGGCGACTGGCGCGAGAAATTCAAGGTTTCACTCGTTGACGGTGCAATCGATCTGGCGGGCGTGTTTCCGCTGACATGCGGCGACAAGGCGCTGCATCTTTCTCCGTGGTCGGCCGACGTGCAGGTCGAACGATTGTTCCGTGCGCTGTGGCGTGAGCTTGGCGGCAATCTCGCCGGCAGGGTGCGTGAAGGGATCACGCCGGCCTCGGCCCGGCTCATTGCCGTTCAGGAGTCGCCGCCGCTGGGTGAAGTCGTGCGCGACGTTAACAAGTACAGTAATAACGTGATGGCACGCCAGATCTTTCTGAGTCTCGATGCGACACGCCCGGCGACACCGGAAGGCGCGCAGCGTCGTATCAAGGGATGGCTGGCGGCCAAGTCCTTGTCTTTGCCGGAACTCATGCTCGACAACGGTTCCGGATTGTCGCGCAACGAGCGGATCTCTGCCGATGGGCTCGGTGCGCTGTTATTGGCGGCCTGGCGCAGCCCGGTGATGCCGGAGTTGATGTCTTCTTTGCCGCTCGCTGGTGTCGATGGCACACTTAAAAAGCGTTTGAACGGGAGCACGGCGACCGGGCGAGCCCACTTGAAAACGGGCTACCTTGATGGGGTGCGGGCCATTGCCGGCTACGTGCTCGACAATGCGGATCGACGCTGGGTCGTGGTTTTTCTGATCAACGACCCGCGTTCTCGCCTTGGCAAGCCGGCGATGGATGCGCTATTGCGCTGGGTGGCTGAACGCCAATAGCGCACCGCCAAGGGGCCGTCAGCGTTCGACACTGTGGCGGAAGGTTTCCGGTTCGAGTTGGTGCCGCGCCAGCTTGTCGTAAAGTGTTTTCTTCGGCAGGCCGAGCTGAGCGGCAGCCACCGCGACATTGCCGCCGGTATTGCGCAGCGCCTCGCGAATCAGGCTCCGTTCGTAGTGATCCATGCGCGTACCGAGCGAGATCGTGTCTGATTGAACCGCATCCAGCCCGTCGTCGAGGCCGAGGCACAGGCGCTCGGCCACGGCCTTGAGTTCCCGGACGTTACCGGGCCAGTCGTGCTGTTGCCAGCGGAAGAGATCCTGTTCGTTCCATGCGGGGGGCTCGCGGCTGAAGCGTTGGCTGGCTTGAGACAGGAAATAGGTCATCAGCGGAGCAATGTCGTTGAGTCGCTGACGCAGTGGCGGCAGATCGAGCGTGACAACGTTCAACCGGTAATACAGATCGGCGCGAAACTTCCCTTGTCCGACGAGCCGCTTGAGGTCGGTCTTGGTGGCGGCGACGACACGACATGTGACCGGGTGGCTGGCGTTGCTGCCCAATCGTTCCAGCGTGCGCTCCTGCAGTACGCGCAGCAGCTTGACTTGAAGGCCGAGCGGCAGCGATTCGATTTCATCCAGAAACAGGGTGCCTTGATTAGCGTACTCGATTTTGCCGACGCGGCGTTTTTCCGCACCGGTGAACGCACCGCTCTCATGACCGAACATCTCACTCTCGAAGACCGGTTCCGGCAATGCGCCGCAGTTGAGGGCGACGAATGGCCCGCTGCGTCCGCTGCGTTCGTGCAGCGCCTGCGCGACGACCTCTTTGCCGGTGCCGGTTTCACCGAGAATCAGGATGTCGACATCGGTCGGGGCCAGCGATTCAATGGTCCGCACGATGCGCTGAATGCCTTCGGAATGGCCGATAATGGGCTTCCCGCACAGATTGCCGAGTTGCTGTCGCAGTCGCTGGTTCTCCTGAATCAGCGCCCGTTTTTCCTGTGCTCGGCGGATGACGTCAATCAGGCGTGCCGAATTGAACGGCTTTTCGATGAAATCGTAGGCATGGGCGCGCATCGCCTGTACCGCCATCGAGACATCACCGTGACCGGTAATCAGGATGACAGGAACGTCCCGGTCAAGGGTCCGCATCCGCTCCAGCAGCTCCAGCCCGCTCAGGCCCGGCATGCGCACATCGCTGACGATGATGCATGGCGGGTCGTCGCTGAGGGCGGCCAGCGCCTGCTCGGCGTTGTGAAAGCTCCTGACCGGAATATCGGCGAGCTTGATGGCCTGCTCGCAAGCGCGCAGCACGACTTCGTCATCCTCGACGAGATAGACCGGCAGGGCTCGGGTAGGCGAAACGGGATTTTCGCTCATGCTTTCTCCAGAGTGATGCAAAAGTCCGCGCCACCTTCCGGGCGATTGGTGGCCGCGATTTCCCCGCCCAATTCCTCGACGATCATGCGTGAGATCGCAAGCCCCAGCCCAAGTCCGTGTCCCGATGATTTCGTGGTGTAGAACGGTTCGAACAAGTGGGGGAGGGTGGATTCCGGAATGCCCGTGCCGCCGTCGCGAACCGTTGCGATGACGTGACATCCAGTCTCTTGCACGAGAATCTCGATGCGGCGCGCCGGTAAATCGGCAAGGGCATCGAGGGCATTGAGCAACAGATTGACGAATACCTGTTCCAGTCGCTGTGGATCGGCGAGGACTCGCAATCCTTCGGAGATATCCGGGAGCACGATCGTTGCGTCAAGTTGCTGGCGGCGCGACTCGACAAGCATGACTGCCTGGCAGATCACGCCGAGCAGTGGTACTGGCTGCTTTTCTATCGGCGATTTGCGCGTGAAGTTCTTGATCTCTCCGGCGATGCGCCCCATGCGAACAGCCATCTGCTTGATGATGCCGAGGTTTTCACGTACCTCGGCAATGTGTCCACGCGCCAGTAGATCCAGTGCGTTATCCGTCAGTGTGTGCATGGCGGTGAGCGGCTGATTGACTTCGTGGCTGATGCCCGCGGCCATCTGGCCGAGGACGGCGAGTTTGCCCGCCTGTACCGCATTGTCGCGCGTCTCGCGCAGGATGCGCTCGGTGGTCTTGAGTGCCTCGATGCGCTCTTCCAGCGAGAGGTTGGTCGTGCGTAAATCGGTCGTGCGCTCGGCAATTCGTTGCTCAAGCGCCTGATGGGCTTGGCGCAGTCGAGCTTCGGCCTGCTTGCGTTCCTGGAGGCGGCGAATGCTGAGGCGGAAATAGATGATCAGTGAAAGCAGGAAAGCGATGGCGAAGGCGGTAGAAAGCCCCGCCAGCAATGCGTTCTGGCGTTCCGGGCCGATGCGTGTCAGCAGGACAATCGACCAGCCCAGCGAGCCGGTCGGCACGGAAAGCGCCAGGTAGTCGTGTGCTGGCGTGTCCGGCAGCTTCAGGCGGAGCGGGTAGGGGGCATCCTGTAGCACGAGCGGAATTCCCAGTGGCTGGATGTTCCGTTCGTGGTACTGACGTGAGGCGCTAATGCGATGTAATGCTGCCGCGTCGAGTTGCGCGAGTGAATGGTATTTCCATTCGGGAATCGATGACAGAAAGATGACCCCGTTTGCGTCGACGATCAGTGCCGTGTCGCCACTGCGCGTGAGCGCCGATTCGAAATCGTCGAGGCTGATCTTGACGGTGGCCGCACCGATGCGCTGCGTTCCGTCTTCGATCGGCGCAGTGAGGAAATAGCCCGGCGCACCGGTGGTGGCGCCGATCCCGTAAAAAATACCCAGGCCGTTTTGCATCGCATCAAGAAAATACGGGCGAAAGGCGTAGCTGTTACCCACGTACGATCCTGGCTGGTTGAAGTTACTCGCTGCCAGCGTCAGGCCGTGCCGGTCCATCAGGTAGGCCGCGTTGATGTCCGCGTCGTTGCGAATCTCAAGCAGATAGTGGTTGGCCGCTTGTCGTGCGCTTTGCATTTCGGGATGGCGCAGGACGGCCTTGAGACGTTCTTCAAGTGCGATGATGCGCGGGAGCGAGGCATTTCTTGACAGCAGTGACTCAAGGCTCAGTCGATAGAATTCGGCGCGGTGACGTGATTGCTGCCCCAGTTGATCGAGTTGGCCCTGCATGACGTGATTTGCGACGAGCCAGCCGGCGAGCCCGCACAGCGTGACCGCAGCGAGCAGGCGCAGACCGAGCCAGCGCCAGTCACGGCCAGAGAACAGCGAAAAATAGGCGAAAAAACCCATTCAGGAGCGAGTGGCGTGGCACTGCCCACCGGGACCGGTGGCTTGGCGGGCAGTACGCGATGCGTCCGTCAGGCCATGTAGCCGAGCCATTTCCAGTAGGTTGCGCCCATCGCCAGAATCAACAGGTAGGCGATGATGGTTAGCGGAATGCCGGTGCGCACGAAATCCCGAACTTCGAAGGTGTCCGTTGCATAGGCGACCATATTCTGCGGTGCGTTGACCGGCAGGATCATGCCAAAGCTTACTACGTACTGCAGGATCA
>CAYUYI010000115.1:0-6807 GCA_964448995.1 uncultured Propionivibrio sp.
CGTACTGGATGTAGTAAACCGGGTTTTCGTTGGTCTGGCTCTTGGCCAGATCGAGATCGAAATCGAGGTGCTGATCGGATTTGCGCAGCACGTAGAAGAAGCGGCACGCATCGTTGCCGACCTCGTCACGCAACGTGCGCAGCGTCACGAACTCGCCGGAACGCGTCGACATCGCGGCTTTCTGCCCGTCGCGGTAAAGCACCGCGAACTGCACCAGTGCGACGTCCAGCACGTCCGGGTCAAGGCCGAGTGCGGCCAGCGAGCCCTTGACGCGTGGAATGTAGCCGTGATGGTCGGCGCCCCAGATGTTGATGATGCGTTCGAAGCCGCGCTCGTACTTGTTCAGGTGATAGGCGATGTCGGAGGCGAAGTAGGTGTAGAGGCCATTATCGCGCTGCACGACCCGGTCCTTTTCGTCGCCGAAGGCCGTCGACTTGAACCACTTGGCGCCGTTCTGCTCGTAAACATGACCGGCGTCTTCGAGGCGCTTGATGCAGCGCTCGACGAGGCCGGTGTCAAACAGCGACTTCTCCGAGAACCAGACGTCGTAGTGAACCCCGAATTCGCCGAGGTCGTCGCGGCAGTCTTCAAGTTGCTCCGTCAAAACGTGGTTATGAACGTAATCCCAGTCGCCGCCAAGCAAAGCCTTGGCGTTGGCGATCAGCGCGTCGAGGTGCAACTCGCGCTGCTGCTTGGCTTCGTCGTCGCTACGCTCGGCATCCGGCAGGCCGGGCGTACCCTTGAGTACCTCTTCGGCACTGCGCAGGAACTTTTTGCCGTGGGCGATCATCATCTCGCGCGCCATTTCGCGGACGTAGTCACCCTGATAGGCATTCGGCGGGAACGGAATCACCTCGCCCAGCAGTTCAAGGTAACGTAGCCAGCCGGAGAGCGCCAGAATGTCCATTTGGCGTCCGGCGTCGTTGACGTAGTATTCGCACGTCACGTCCCAGCCGGCAAACGCCAGCAGGCTCGACAGGCTCGCGCCGTAGGCGGCGCCGCGGCCATGACCGACGTGCAAGGGGCCGGTCGGATTGGCCGAGACGAATTCGACTTGCACTTTCTTCTTCTCACCGAGCATCGATTTGCCGAAATCGACGCCTTGCGCGAGGATGGTCCGTACCACTTCCAGCTTGGCGGCCGGAAGCAGATGGAAATTGATGAATCCTGCGCCGGCGATTTCGGTCTTGGCGACGAACGGCGACTTCGGGATTTCGGAGAGCAGCAATTGCGCCAATTCGCGCGGGTTGCGCTTCATGGCTCGTGCCAGTTGCATGGCGAGATTGCAGGCGAAATCACCGTGAGAGACTTGCTTCGGCCGTTCGAGCACAATCGGAGTATCGGCTTGATCCGGTGCGACGCTGTTCAGCGCGGCACGCATCAATCCGGAGAGGTGGGTCTTGATATCCTGGTTCATCGACAAAGCGCACTAGAAATGGGGCAAGGGGCTGATTATACGATGCTTGGCGCCAGACTGCCCGCTCTGCATTGGCCGCGCATGGTTTGTCGTGCCCGGCTGCGAGGGGAAAGATTGGCAACATTTGCTTACATGGGCTGAATCAAGTTGCACAGACGGAATGGTTGCGGCGATCTACACTCAGATCAGACTCAACCAAAAGCCGACTTGCCGCGTTGACCCCTCATGTTGCGATGGAGTTTTCAGAATGACTGTGAATGGATTGATGAAGTGGGTGATGGTGACCGGCGTACTCGTGGCGTCGTGTGTGGGAAATGCCTGGGCAGACCGGCACGGACACGGTCGGACGAGCGTTGGGGTGGTGGTGGGCCCCGTCTGGGGACCGCTCTATTATCCGCGACCGCTTTACTACTACCCGCCCTATGCGCCGGTGATCATTGAGCGAGCGCCGCCGGTCTATATCGAGCAGACACCACCACCCGTCCCCGTTGCTCCGCCGGTCGCGCCGACCAGCTACTGGTACTATTGTGCGGCAACGCGGGCCTATTATCCTTACGTGAACGAATGTCCTGGCGGCTGGATGAAGGTGCTGCCACAGCAACCGTGACAACCGTGACATCGAGGAGACCCAGAATGCGTATTCCGCTGCGTGCCTTGATCCTGTTGCCCGCGATTGCGGTGGCTGGCTGTGCCAGCATGCCGACCGGCCCCAGTGTGCTGGTTTTGCCGGGTTCAGGCAAAACGATCAATGATTTTCGCGCCAGCGATTTGCAATGCCGCCACTTTGCGGCGCAGCAGATAGGGGGGCGCAGCGAAGATCCCGCCCTGCGCAACGCGGTGATTGGAACAGCCATCGGAGCAGTCGCCGGTGCGGCGATTGGCGGAAATCAGGGGGCTGGTGTCGGGGCCGGGGCCGGCCTGCTGGTGGGGTCGGCAACGGGTTCCGAAGCGGGCCAGCGTTATAGTTTCGATTCGCAGCGTCAGTACGATAACGCCTACATCCAGTGCATGTATGCAGGTGGACATCGCGTACCGGTGCCGGCGTCAATGGCCCAGACGTTCCGGCAGCCGTCGGATGCCGCTGTGGCGGGAGGAAACATTCCACCACCGCCGCCACAAGCACCACCAAGCACACTGCCGCCCGATTATTACCCGCCGCCGCGGACGCCCTAAACCCTATTCGGGGGCGCGAGCTGTTTTCCGCGTCAGAAAATAAATGGCCGCGCCGATGCCGATGGCAGCAGCAGAAGCCACCAGGTAAGTGAACGCGATCCCCCAAAACGGCAGCAAAGCGCCGACAGTGACGAAAAAACTGGCATAGCCGCCAGAGCCGACGATCACGCCGCGCAACAGATTGGATGCGCTTTGGGCGCCCAGCTGCGCATGGGTGAAAGCGGCAAAGATGACGCTGAACGCCGGGAACGGCGAGATCAGGCCACTCAGTTGCGCGCCAAGGGCATCGGCAATCGTGGTCAGCAGCACGACCAGTCCGGTCGCCGTGAGGATGCGTCCCGGCAAATCCCAGCGCGGCGGCGTGAGTGCCGGCCACACCGCAGGATAATGTGGCGCAAGTCGTGCGGCGATGAGGATGGCGGCAACCAGGATGCCGAGCGCCGGCCACAGTTGCCAATTGAGCAGATTGAGGCAGAAAGTCGACGCGAAGAAGGCCGCGATGGCGGCCACCGAGCTCAACGGCCAGCTACGCCGGTGGGCAACGGCGATATAGGTCAGCCCAAAGACGCAATTGGAGATTTGTCCCGCGAGATTGCCAACGGCGGAACGGCTGGCAAAATCCGGACCGTATTCACAGGCCAGGATGAAAGAGATCGGGCCGGAAACGAGTGGCAAGCCGATGAGGAAGCCGCTGGCGGTCGGGCCCCAACGTCGTCCGGCCAAGGTGACCCCATAAATGAGCAAGGGTGCCAGCAGCAGTTTGAGCGCTAGAATCATCGACGATAATCAGCCAAACAGCCGCGCCCACAGTGCCGAAACCGGCATCACCAGGATCAGCGCCGGCAGCATGTTGACGATGGGAAAAATCTTGATGCCGCAGATGCGCAGGCCGGTCGCCAGCATGATGATGCCGCCGCAGGCCGAGAAGTCGGCGAGCATGGCCGGCGTGGTCAGCGGCATCAACTGGTGAGCACCGACATAGAGCGCGCTCTGAATGACGAGTTGGGGGATGGCAATCAGGACGACGGCAAAGCCCAGTTCGGTGGCGAAAATCAACGCCGTGAACAGGTCGAGCACGGCCTTGGCCATCAGGATGTTGGGCTCGCCGGTCATACCTTCCTGCGCAGCGCCGAAGATGCCCATGCCGCTGGCGCAGAACAGCACGGTGATCGAGACGAACTTGACGATGAAGGCATCGTCCTGCGCCGACGGTGTTTTGGGTACGTAGCGGCCGAAGAGTCCGCGCAGCCATTGGATGAGTCGCTCGACGCCGTGTTCCAGATAAAGCAGTTCGCCAATCAGTGCGCCCATCAGCAAGGCCAGCGACACGGCGGGCAGCGCGTTGACCTTGTTGGAGAGGATGCTGCCGATGCCGATGGCGATGACACCGCAGGTGAGTGGCAGCGCTTTTTTGACGCGATCGGGAACGCTTCGCCGTAGCGCGGCACCGCACAAAGCGCCGATCGCCAGGGCCGAACTGTTGATCAGGGGGCCGAGCATGGTGATTTTCAGGAGAAAGGACGGGCAGGATGGTGCCTGCCCGCGTGCGTGTTGTCCAGCCTGGTCGTGTAACAAGGGCGGCAGGTCGCCGCCCTGATGATGCGTGTCACTTGAATACGGCGGGGAGCCAGGTGGTCAGTGACGGAATGAAAGTGATGGACAGGAGAACGGCAATTAGTGGCCAGAGGAATGGCCATGTGGCTTTGCACACTTTGTCGAAGGGCAGGTTGGCGACGCGGGCGGTGATGAACAGCACAATGCCGACCGGTGGGGTGATGGTCCCGATCATCAGGTTCAGAACGACGATGACGCCGAATTGCGTTGGGTCGATGCCCAGTGCCATGGCCGGTGGCACGAGAATCGGGATCAGGATCAGCATCGCCGAAATGGCTTCCATGAAGCAACCGACGACGAGCAGAATGAGGTTGACCATCACCAGATATGCCATCTGCGAACTGATCGTCCCGGTGAGCCAGCCGCCGAATTCCTGCGGCAGGCGCGACATCGACAAGGCATAGCCGAGCAGCGCCGCGCTCATCACCAGCGCCATCAGCACGCCCGTGGTTTCCACGGTTTCGAGCACGATGCGCGGAATTTCGCGAATCTTGATATCCCGGTAATAGAGACCAACGAGCAGGGCGTAGAAGGCCGCGACGCCGGCCGATTCGGTCGGCGTGAAGAAGCCGGTCATCATGCCGCCAAACAGCACCACCGGACACATCAACGCCGGCAGTGCGCCGGTGAACGCCGCCCAGATTTCCTGCTTGCCAGGAATGGGGGCGCTCGGCAGATTCTTGCGGATGGCCAGCGCGCGTACGATGATCATCAGCGCAAGCGCCATCAGCAGGCCGGGCACGACGCCGCCGAGGAACAGGTTGCCGATCGAGGTTTCGGCCGACACCCCGTAAATGATCATGGGCAGTGAGGGCGGGATGATCGGGCCGATCGTTGCCGAGGCGGCGGTAATGGCGGCGGCCGTTTCGCCGTCGTAACCCGCGTCGCGCATGGCCTTGATCTCAATGACGCCGATGCCGCCTGCGTCGGCCACCGCCGAACCGCTCATACCGGCGAAGATGACGCTGCCGAGAATGTTGGCGTGGCACAAACCGCCCTTCCACCAGCCGACGCAGACGGTGGCAAAGCGGAAAATGCGCTCGGTCACGCCGGACGAGTTCATCAGGCTGCCCATCAGGATGTACATCGGCGCTGCGAGCAGCGGGAAACTGTCTGCCGCCTTGGTGAACTTTTGCGGAATGACGATCAGATTGATATCGGTGACGTAGGCGAAAGCGGCACCGGCCAGCGCCATCAGCACGTAGATCGGTGCGCCGGAAAACAGTGCAATGAACCAGACCGCCAGGATAATGAGCATCACGCTGGTCATAGCACGATCTCCTTGTCGTTGCTGTGACCACGGAAACGTTCGACGAGGTCAAATCCCATGACCACGATCGTGGCCAATGCCGAAACCGGGATGATCGTGTAGACCAGCCAGAAATCGAAAAACAGCGTGACCGTCTCGATGTCGAGGTTGTTCTGTACCAGTTTCCAGCCCTTGATGACGAAGATCAGCGCGAAAACGATCACGCAGAGGTCAGAGAAAACACCAAGCGCCTGCTTCAGAAGGGGGCCGGCGCGGTCAGTGACCAGGGAAATCCGGATGTGCGATTTATTGCGGCCGGCAATGACCCAGCCGATGAAAGCGACCCAGATGAAGGTATAGCGCGCCAGCTCCTCACTCCATACCAGTGGCTCGAAAAACTTGCGCGCGACCACCTGGGCCAAGACCAGCAATACCATGCCGATAAACAGCACGATGCCGCTGCCGTGCAGCACGGAAACCGCTGCACGGGAAAGACGTTCGAATGACATTCGACCCCCGAGTTCTTGTTGTAGAAATCAACCACAGCGGGCACGGCGTACACCGCGAAAATAAAATTTTGCGCTTCTCGCCGTGTGCGCCGTGCCCGCTGTGGTTAAAGATCACTTCATATTCAGGATGCTATCGAACGTTCCCTTGCCCCACTTGGCTTCAAACTTGGGTGGAACGACGGCCAGCGTGGCCTTGCGGAAGGACTCGACGTCGGGTTGGATGATGGTCACGCCAGCCGCCTTGAACTCGTCGATCAGCGCGATTTCCTGCTTCTGGATCTGTTCATCGGCCCAGGCCATGTGCGTCTTCATCACTTCCTCGACAATCTTGCGGTCGGCGGCCGGGATCTTCTGCCACGTGGCGTCATTGACCACGACCAGGCGCGGGGTCAGCACGTGGCCGGTCAGGATGATGTACTTCTGCACTTCGTTGAACTTGCCGGACTTGATTGTCGGCAACGGGTTTTCCTGCCCGTCGACGGTGCCGGTCTTCAGTGCCAGATACAACTCGTTGAAGTTCATCGGTGTCGGCTTGGCGCCCCAGGCCTCGGCCATGGCCTTGAACACGTCGTTTTCCGGTACGCGGACCTTCAGGCCCTTGGCGTCTTCGACGGTCTTGACCGCGCGGTCGGAGGTGGTCAGGTGACGGGTACCGTAGTAGACCGCGCCGATGATGCGCATGCCGCGCGCCTTGACCAACTGCTCGTTGTATTTTTCAAGTAACGGACCGTTCATCGCCTTGATCAGGTGCGCCGGATTTTTCCAGATGAAAGGCGCTTCAGTGACCGAGATCGAGGGAATCCAGGCGCCGAAATTGGCGGCACCTTCGGTGACGATCTGTTGCG
>CAYUYI010000116.1:0-6727 GCA_964448995.1 uncultured Propionivibrio sp.
GAACAAGTTTTGCTTGTCGAGCCAAAGAATCACTTCGATGGTTACGTATGGACCCTTCCCAAGGGGCGGCCTAAACCTGGAGAGCGTCCCGAACAGACTGCGAGTCGAGAGGTTCGGGAAGAAACGGGCGAAGCGGTTAGTATCATAGGAAAGGTGCCTGGCCTTTACGCTGGAGGCACTACTATCAATCAATACTTCCTTATGCGTGATTGCGGGATGAAAAACATCTTGTCAGATCACAAGGAAATTGCCTCGTGCAGATGGGCAAGTTACAGCGAGGCAAGAAGTCTCATACGTAAAACGACAAACAAAATCGGCATGAAGCGCGATTTGGCAGTATTGGATGCGGCCTATTTGGAATATTCTCGCGCAAAAATCGATCAGCAACATCAGTTCGAATCACGGGAACCATTACGACGAGACCAGCTTCACGTAGTATCCCTTGCCGGAGACGTCCGATCAATACGTGCTAATGAAGAATTTAGCAGTGGTGAAATGGATCAGATTCGTCGGGGGCATTTATCCGGAGCGATGGAGGACAAGTGGAATATTTTCTTCGAGAATAACTGTCTTCATGTATGCAGGAGTTGGACCGGAAATACGATACTTGTTGCCTCATTCTCTGGCGAATCAGAGGGAGTTTGCCGCATCAATTCGGTGGAGATGGCAAGCACTACTTTTGACAACATGGGCGCACAGTATGCACTTGATCTCTTGCTATTCTTGATAAACAGGGTCTTGCTTGGAAGGAGATGGCCGTTTCCCCAGCATCCTGGAAATACGCCAGAAACTGCCATACTCAATGAATGGCATGCTGTAGGCAACGAAATGCTGAAAAGCTCATGACAGCTTTGGTTGAAATTTGCAATCGACCGATTTTGGCCGAACTTTTCCGTTCCGTTTTCATGCACATAGCCTACCGCAATGCACCATGTCAATTCAATGATCACGGCGTCCCGCCAATCATTCAGAAACTGAAAGTGTGCGCCTGTCAGAATCACCCCACTCTGTCCGGCGCTGAATCCGGATGCCCGGTTTCATGCCTTGATTGGGACCGGAGCAAGACGAATTCTTTCCTGCCATCCTGTCAGGCGCAGACGACTTGGTTGCGGCCGCGGTTCTTGGCTGCGTAGAGTGCCCGGTCCGCACGAACAAACACGTCGGCGCTGCCGATGTCCGCTGAAGTCAGCTGGGCGAGTCCGATGCTGACGGTCTGATGGACAGCGATTGTCGGGGAATAATGGGTTGGTGATGCTTCCACTTGGGTACGCAGGCGCTCTGCGACTTCCTTGGCATGCGCCGGTTCGCCGCCGGTTACGAATATCGCGAACTCTTCGCCACCCATGCGCCCCAGTCCATCGACGCTTCTGAGCTCCTTTTGCAGCGTGCTCGCCAGATGGCGGATGACCTGGTCGCCGACCGCATGGCCGTAGGTGTCGTTGACGTTCTTGAAATGGTCGATATCCAGCATCAGTAGAAACAGGCGATGTCCGTAGCGCCGGTTATGCTGGATTTCGCGCTCGAGCATTTGGGTAAAGTACCGACGATTGGCGATGCCGCACAACGGGTCGGTATTGGACAAGGCTTTCAGTCGTGCTTCCAGTTGATAGCGTTGCGCGTATTCGTTGGCGAGTACGCATTGCGTGACCATGGTCAAACCCATCGCTGGCCACATCAGGATGCCGTAGCGCAGATGCGGAAATTCCGGTGCCAGGCCGGCCAGTGCCATGGCATGGGGCAGGGCCGTGGCCATGACGGTGAATCCCAGGCTGATGAACAGGGGGATGCCCTGGCCAGCCAATACCGAGAGAAACATCGCATACATGAACCCGCCCATGCCGTGCGTCATGCCGGTGCCAAGGCGATTGAGGATTTCGACGAATATTCCTTCGCTCACCAGCAGCGTGAGCGGCAGTGCGACGGCCAGCTGTTTGTAGTGGAAGCGGTCCGACCAGAAAGCGACGGCCAGCAAAATGATCAGCAGATAGAGCAGGCGAAGGCCGATCGTATTCATGGCACCGACGGGGTCGGTGATGTAGTCCCATACCCAGAGCGAAGGCAGGAATAACGAGGTGATGACAAGCAGTGCGGCGGTGAAACGCTTGTGATCCTGCAGCTTTTTTTCGTTGAATTCCGGGTCGGAGAAGAAGAGTTGTTGCAGCAGGCCGGGTGGTTTTTCCTGGCTCATGGCGCCATCCTGCGGAGCGTCGTTGCTCTCTTGTCTGTGTCTGCGGTCAGCCATGTAAAAAACCTCATCGATCAATCATTCCATTCATAGCATAGGTTGGCCCGATGTAATCGCCAAACCTGGAAGAAAATGGAATCTGTTTATGCTAAGGTGAATAACTGCCCGGATCGACCGAGCGATTTTTCGGAGAATGCCAAAATGAGTCAAGCCGAAATTGCCGCAAAAAGCCCCTGCGCCGTTGATGTTGAGAAAGGGAAAGACTACTGGTGGTGTTCCTGCGGGCGCAGCGCGTCGCAGCCATTCTGCAATGGTGCGCACAAGGGAAGCGACTTCACGCCGATGAAGTTTACGGCCAGCGAGAGCAAGACCGTCTATCTCTGCGCCTGCAAACAGACCAAGAACGCGCCGTTCTGCGACGGTTCGCACAAATCGCTGTAACTCGGGCGGATGGCGGTCTGGCGGTGATCCGCATTCTGCCGGTCACGGAATGATCATGTGTGTCGCAGTCGTCTGGCGGGGGCCGGGCCGCGGCTGTGTCGATGGGAGAATTGCGGCATGACGACTTATCAGTGCGCCATCTGTGGGTGGGTTTACGATGAAGCTAGCGGCAGTCCGGAGGAAGGGATCGCGCCCGGTACCCGATGGGAAGAGATTTCGGATGACTGGGAATGCCCGGTGTGTGGGGCCGGCAAGGGCGATTTCGAGATGGTGCCGGTGGTATCCGATACTTCCGCTGCTTCCGTTGCCGCACCGTCTCTGCCCGCAGATACCAAGGCCGCGCCGTTGGTCATCATCGGCGCCGGGATGGCTGCCTACACCCTGGCCCGGGAATTCCGCAAGCTCGACAGCGCCTCCCCGTTAGTGATTGTGACCCGCGATGGCGGCGGGTATTACACCAAGCCCGCGCTTTCAAATGCATTGGCCAATCGGATATCGCCCGCGGATCTGGTGTCGAAAACGGTCGAACAGATGACGAAAGAATTGCAGGCAGACATTCGCCCACGGACCGAGGTGGCCAGCATCGACCCGGTAGGCCGGCAGCTCGTGCTTGCCGATGGCAGCCGGCTGCCGTTCGGTCGCCTGGTCATTGCCTGGGGTGCCGATCCGTTGCGGCTGGCGTTGCCCGGGGATGGTGCCAACGCGATACAGTCGGTCAATGATCTGGATGATTATCGGCGCTTTCACGCAAGCCTCGAAAACGCACGGACAGTGGCCGTCATCGGTGCCGGGCTGATCGGCTGCGAGTTTGCCAACGATCTGGCCAACCACGGAATCGCGGTGCGGTTGATCGGGCGGACGGGGTGGCCGCTGGATCGGTTGTTGCCCGAGGATGCCGGCAAGATGTTGGCTGCGAGCTTGCATGCCCGTGGCGTCGAGTTTTTGGGCCATGCGTCCGTCGTTGCAATCGCCAAGGTGGGCTCCGGCTACCGGCTGGAACTTGCAGATGGGCACACGCTGATCGCCGACCGGGTTCTCTCCGCTATCGGTTTGCGGCCACGAACGACACTCGCCGAGGCCGCTGGCATTGCCTGCGCCAAGGGCATCGTCACCAATCGGCTGCTCGAAACCGGTATCGACGGCATCTATGCCATGGGGGACTGTGCCGAAATTGCCGGGTTCAACCTGCCTTTCATTCAACCGATCATGCTGCAGGCGAAAGCCCTGGCCCGGACGCTGACCGGAACGCCGACGGCGGTCCACTATCCGGCGATGCCGGTGGTCGTCAAGACGCCTGCCTGTCCGGTGGTGGTCTGTCCGCCGCCGGTGGGGGCGGGCGGCACCTGGGAATGCGAGGCCGTCGACGGGGGCTTGCAGGCGTATTTCCGGGGATCGACCGGCCAATTGTCGGGTTTTGCCCTGCTGGGCAGCGCCACGACGCAGAGCTCATCGCTGGCCGCACGGTTGCCGGCCGTTCTGGATTGATGCGATTTCAGACGCCAGGCCAGCGGACTGGCCTGGGGGGTGCCAGCGTGAGCGTCCGGGTCAATCGGCCTTGACGAATTTTTCCGGTTTGGTGCTGCAGACCGGGCACGGGCCTTGCGGCAATCCCATTTCGATGTAGCCGCACACCGGGCAGAGATAGAAGTCGGCGGCCAGATCCTTGCCCTGTTTCACCGCCTCCAGCGCCTTCTGGTACAGCTTGGCGTGGACCTCTTCGGCCGCGACCGCATATTCGAACATGCGCCGGGCTTTGTGATTCTCCGCTTGCGCATGCTCAACCATGGGCGGATACATGGTGCGGAATTCGTGCGTCTCGCCCTCAATGGCGGCCTGCAGGTTTTCGGCCGTCGAGGCGACGCCATCGAGCGACTTGAGATGTCCTTCCGCATGAATGCGCTCGGCCTCCGCGGTCAGGCGGAACAATCGGGCGATGGCGGCGAAGCCTTCCTGCTCGGCTTTTTTGGCAAAGGCGCGATATTTCTGGTGCGCCTGGCTCTCGCCCGCGAAGGCTTCCTTCAGGTTTTCATGAGTGCTTGGCATGGTGATCTCCTTTGTGGTGGCGTCGATCGAGTCGTTGACGAGGGGGCCCTTCGTGATGGGTCCGTCAGCGTTGCGTGGTGTGTGCCTTGACCGCCTGCCATTCGCCGTTGCGCTGTTCGAGCAGGTAGTCTTCGAGCGCTTCGAAACGGAAGGGCTTGCCGTTCATCAGGCCCTGTTCGATGGTGCCGGATTTGACGGTCAGGCGCTGGCAGCTGGCCGTTGTCTCGCCTTCAGCCAGCCTCGCGTCGAGCGAGACGCGACGTTGCCGGTAGTCCTTGAGGCTGGCGATCGAAGTGAGCGTGCTCTGCACCATCTCGTCCCGGTTGAACTCGAGCGTCGTTAGGGCGCCACTGCTCTGCACGGTGGCTTTGGCGACGATGTCGGGCGCGAACAGCCCAAGAATCGTCTTGACGTCCTTGCGTGCGATGGCTCGGTCGAGGCGACCGAGCCAGGCTTCGGCGATGGCGGCGGGCGGGCAGCCCACGATCGGCGGGGCGGGCGGTTCCGCGACTGGCGGGGTTGCCGTCGACTCGGCGGGCTCGGCCGGCAGGGTTTTGGCGGGCTCGGTTTTCGGCGTGCCGGCGCGTTGGCCGGTCAGTCGCTCCAGTTGTCTGTGCGCGTGAATATCGGCGCCGGAGGACAGCAGATCGAGTTCCTTGTCGAAGGCGCCGGGGACATAGAAATCGGGGACGCGGGTGAGCACCACCGGCAGCAGCAGCGTCATCATGGCGCGCGTGCGCACCTCGGTGGCGTTCGGGTCACGTGCGAAACCGACCTTGCCGCTGTCGATGGTGACATTGCCGCCATTGGCGTCGAGCAGCGTGGCGCCGCGATTGACCTTGTCATAGGTTCCCTGCGGATTGGCGCTGTTGGCCATGTTGGCAGGCAGTACGAACGGTTCGTGATCGGTGCCGCGGATGCCGATGGTCGCGCCCGGCGTGATGACGAGATGCTCGCCGCTGTTGAGTTGGCCGATCCAGCCGCTGATGATGCGCAAGGAGCCGGATATCAGCCGCAGGATCTGGTGATCGCTCTTCTTGCCTTCGGCCGCGAAACGCTCGGGAATGAATTCGGCATTGGGGCGCACGGCAACGATACCGGCGTCACCCGTTTGCAGGACGGCTTCGCCGCTGCTTGTCGAACGGATTTTTTCGCCGACGCGGACCGATTCACCCTTTTGCAGGCGACGGGTCTCGCCATTGCTGGCCGTGGCGGTCACTTCGCCCTTGAGATGCGAAACCGTGGCGAAGGTGGCGGGGGGCGCGTCGGCGGCCGAGACACCGAAGGAAAAGGCGGCGGTGGCCAACAGCAGTGTCAGGAAAGTCTGGTGCAAAGGTGTCCGCGAACTGGGTTTCATCGGGCGATCCGTCGGGAAAAGACAATGCGCGCAGTGTATCCCAAACGTGCAGCGATGTTGACGGTCGCCGTCGTCATACGGATACTTGTTCCGGCATTGTTCTCATATCGCTCACCTTCCTGTTTCCGGAGGCGCCATGCGTCGTTTTCTTGCCCCGCTGTTGTTGCTTTCCGTCGCCGTCACCGCGCAAGCGGAGATCGAAGCGCCGATTACCCGTGTCACGCTCTACCCGGGCAGTGCCACCATCGAACGGAGCGCGCAGGTGACGGCCGGCGCCCGCCTGCTCGAGGTCGGCGGATTGCCGGCCAACTTCGATACCAAGACGCTGCAAGTGCAGGCGGACAAGGGCGTTCGCGTCGGTCAGATCGTGATTCAGGATGCCAGCGGCAAGTCCGGCGTCCACCCGCGCGAAAAGGCGCTCAAGAAGACGATTCTTGAACTCAAGGATCGCCTCGAGGCGCTTGACATCGAAGTGCGGTCGGCGGGATTGGTGACCGGCTATCTGAGCCGTCTCGAAAACGGTGATAAGGGACTGGCTGACGGCAAGGCGTTGCGTGGCGTGGCGGATGGGATCGAGATGGCCGGTCGCGGCGCCTTCCAGCGTGCGCAGCAGGCGGAAATTCGCAAGCGGGCGATTCAGGAAGAACTGGATCGCGCCGAGTTCGAGTTGGCGCAGTTCCAGAGCGGGGCGCGCAATTTCC
>CAYUYI010000117.1:0-6664 GCA_964448995.1 uncultured Propionivibrio sp.
ACACATCTACTTCACATACCCAACAACCCATTCAATACGCAAAAACAAGTCGTTGATTTTTGGAGCTTTTTTCGCTGCATCAGCAACGAAAGACCGCTATTATACAGTCACCATGGAGCCTGTCAATACTTTTCGTAAAAATTTGTGATTCACTTTTCACTTACTAGGTAACTTACTGATTTTTATGCAACACCAAAAAACAACACTTCTTATCAGCATCCGCTGAAAGCTATTCTGATGATCATTTTTTGCTAGACTGCATGAAATTTTTTCGGAACCACCCACGATGGAACAGCAGCGCCATTCACTGAAATTAGCTCCTGAGCCCAGACATCTGAACACACATCGTTGGTTTCTATTCGGCGGAGCAGCTATCGGCGCACTTGGCATGATGACCGCGTTTGCGCTGGCACCTTCCGACCATCACCCCGCTACGCCGCCAAAACTTGTCGTCGAGTCCATTCCTCATGACAATGCCAGCATCGTGGACATAGAAGCTCACTCCTTCCTTCGAGAAGAGCGAATTCTCCGCACAGACACACTTTCGAGTCTGACACGGCGCCTCGGGATCACCGACCCTGAGGCGCTCAACTTCCTGTCTCGCTGTCCGGAAACCCAAGTCATTTCCCGGCAATTACGCCCAGGGAAAGCAGTTTCCGCTCGAACAAACGAGAGCGGCGAATTGTTGGCGTTTTATTTCCCTTTGAATGGAAAGGATGCCACCCTCACCATCACCAAGTCGGGCGGACGCTTCAATGTCACCGAACAAATCCAGCACCTGGATCGACTGATCGCCATCAAATCGGGAGAAATTCGTCACTCGTTATTCGGCGCCACCGACGCAGCCAACATTCCCGACGCAATCGCGACACAGCTTGCAGAGATCTTTGCTGGAGACATCGATTTTTATCGCGATCTTCGCAAAGGAGATCGTTTCTCGATTGTCTATGAAATACTGACGCATCAGGGACAACCCATGCGTAGTGGCAGAATTTTGACCGCCGAGTTCGTGAACAACCAAAAAACTCACACGGCATTTTGGTTTGAAAGCGAACCTGGAAAGGGCGGCTATTACTCCGCTGAAGGGAAAAGTCTCCGTAAGGCGTTCCTGCGGTCACCTCTAGAATTTTCAAGAGTAACCTCGGGCTTTTCGATCTCACGATTTCATCCGGTGCTTCAAGTCAATCGCGCCCACAAGGGCATCGACTACGGCGCCCCGGTTGGCACGCGGGTTCGCGCTGTATCGGACGGCACGGTCGACTTTCTCGGATGGCAAGGCGGATATGGAAAGATGGTCGTTATTCGCCACCAAGGCGCCTATTCGACGGCCTACGGACACCTCAGTGGATTTGCCCCCACCCTCAAAAAGGGATCCCGAGTAAATCAAGGCGACACCATCGGTTTCACCGGGCAGACCGGCTTGGCTTCGGGGCCGCATCTTCACTATGAATTCCGCGTGAACTCGGTTCAGGTCAATCCGCAGACCATCGCGCTACCGGCAACGCCACCACTGGAAGCCTCACAAGTGAATCGATTCAAACAGAGCACCGAATTGGTTCGCGAACAACTGGTTCTTGCTAAACAATTCCGAGGGACAACTTTTGAATAAGGGTGTCGCATGTGGTAATAAAAAAGCGGCCGAAGCCGCTTTTTTATTACAGCATCAAAAATTATGCCGAAAACGAAGAGCCACACCCGCAGGTTGAAGTCGCATTTGGATTCTTGATCACGAACTGGGCCCCCTCAAGCCCCTCCGTGTAGTCAATTTCGGCACCAACAAGATATTGATAACTCATCGGGTCCACCAAAAGCGTCACGCCGTTTTTGTGCATCGTCGTGTCATCCTCATTGGCCTCTTCATCGAAGGTGAACCCATATTGAAACCCTGAGCATCCACCACCGGTGACGAAGACGCGAAGCTTCAATTCCGGGTTGCCTTCTTCGTCAATTAAGTCCTTGACCTTATTTGCCGCGCTATCGGTAAAAACAAACGGTAACGGCAGATCCTCTACTGTATTCATTCGTACGTCTCCTATTACTCTGAACTTGTGCGCATCACATGCGTCTTTAGTTACTCGATGCCAACTTCAGTTCCACATTCTTGGCACTAACCTGATGAACCAGTCGCCCTTGAATGACGGCGCCCTGCTGCATCTCAATCTGGTGATACTCGACGTCTCCTGTGACACGCGCCGAAGCAAGTAGTTCCAGCGATTCACTGGCACAAACAGGACCGATCACCGTCCCGTTGATCACGACATGCCCAACCGTCACTTCACCTTCCACACTGGCACGCTCGCTGATTACCAAAGTTCCCTGTTGTCCATTCTCACAACTGATATTGCCACGCACCTCGCCATCGATGCGCAGGCCGCCCTTGAAAACGATATTGCCTTCAATGCGGGTACCGACCCCAATCAGACTGTCGATACTGCTCTGCGGCGTACTCCCCTTTTTTGTACCGAACATGAAAAACCCTCCTTTAAAGGATCACAGACTGCTTGGCGCGTAGCGATCCATCCTGCAACAAACGGGCTTCGACGCGTTTGACAACAGCGCCTTCAGGAACGGAAAAGACGCCCTCAAGCCGGTGGAAATGCTTGATTTCAAATTGAAAACGCTGGGAATTCTGCTCTGCTTCGGATGGGATGCTGATCATAGCATCTTTGCCCGACTGCCGCACCTCAACCACAAGTTGAAGCATTCCACGCACCTCTTTCGCTTGGCGCCCCGCGTTATTGACGACCAACATGCGATACCGGAACTCACCCGCTCTCGTCCCCGGCTCGATACGCATATGGTTGATTTTCAACCCCGGTTCCCCGCCGAGCTCCGCGGAGGGCATCAACTCCTCAAAAAAAGCCAGATCCTGCTTGAGCGCAACGTTTTCCATTTCCAGCGACTTGACTTGAGCCGACAATTGTCGCAAGGCCGCCTGCTCGATTTGCAGACGGCTTTCCCCGGAACCGGCCAGGCCGCGCAGCTTGGTTACTTCGGCATCGAGTTCCATAACGTAGTTATGCAAGGACTGGATTTCCCTGGCTGATTCGTTGCTGTCATAGCCAGCAATGCGTCGACCAGCATCGTAAATCCAAGCTGCCAGCGCCAGCGAGAGCGAGAGAACGACAACGGTCGCCAACGCGCGCCAATACCAAGCAACGTGGGTACGAATGGCAACGCGCGGTGCGCTGATGCCGAAACGCTGCCGTAGCCGCTTGAGCTTTACGGCAGCACTGGAAGTTGCCATAGCCCGTCGGTTTCCGCGCAACCAAACATGATGTTCATGTTCTGTACAGCCTGCCCGGCGGCTCCCTTCACGAGGTTATCAATGACTGACAATACGACCAGCGTATTGCCCCCTTGTGGACGATGCACGGCAATACGACAGAGATTGGCTGCGCGCACGGAACGCGTATCCGGATGAGACTTGGGCGGCATCACATCGACAAAAGGTTCGTCGGCATAACGCCGCTCGTAGAGCGACTGAAAGTCGGTTTCGGTCACGATTTGGGCATAAAGCGTCGCATGAATGCCACGAATCAGAGGGGTCAGGTGAGGAACGAAAGTCAGCCCAACCGCCCTGCCGGCCATGCGCGAGAGCCCTTGGCGAATCTCCGGCAAGTGACGATGGCCAGGTACGCCGTACGCTTTGAAATTATCGGACGCTTCGGAGAACAGTGATCCAACCTCGGCCTTGCGTCCGGCGCCTGACACGCCCGATTTGGCGTCGGCGATCAGATGCACCGGGTCGACCAACCCGGCCTCAACCAAAGGCAGAAAACCCAGTTGCACTGCGGTCGGATAACACCCGGGGTTGGCCACGAGACGTGCCTCGCGGATGGCTTGCCGATTCACCTCGGGCAAGCCATAGACGGCCGTCTCCACCCATTGCGGACTGCCATGCTGCATGCCGTACCATTTTTCCCACTCACCGACATCCTTGATTCGATAGTCGGCAGCCAGATCGATCACCCGCACCCCGGCATTAAGCAACTCGGGTGCCTGCTGCATCGCCACGCCATTCGGCGTAGCAAAGAAGACAAGGTCGCAAGCCTTAAGATTCGCCGCTGCCGGATCTTCGAACTTCAGATCGACACGCCCGCGCAGACTCGGAAACATGGTCGAAACCGCTGTCCCGGCATCACCTCTGGACGTGATCGCCACCAGTTCGACTTCCGGATGCTGGGCCAGCAGCCGAAGCAGTTCCACTCCGGTATAGCCAGTGCCACCGACAATTCCAACTTTGATCATTTGATTCTCCTTGGCAGGACGGCAATGATAGACCGTGCACCTCCAAAACACAAAAGCCGCCCGAAGGCGGCTTTTTGCCGAAAAGCAATGACGACTCTTAACGCTTCGAGAACTGCTTGCGGCGACGTGCCTTGTGCAGACCGACCTTCTTCCGTTCGACTTCGCGTGCATCGCGGGTCACGAACCCGGCCTTGGACAGCGCAGGCTTGAGCGCCACATCGTATTCGATCAGCGCGCGCGTAATGCCATGACGCACCGCCCCCGCCTGCCCGGATTCGCCACCACCGGAAACATTGACCATGATGTCGAAGCCTTCGGTTTGCTCGACCAGTTCCAGCGGTTGCCGGACAATCATGCGCCCCGTTACCCGGGAGAAAAACTCGTCAATCGGTTTACCGTTGATCACGATGCTGCCCGAACCACGCTTCATGAACACACGGGCGACGGCACTCTTGCGACGCCCCGTACCGTAAAATAAATTTTCAGCCATTTCGACCTCTTAGAGTTCCAGAACCTTCGGCTGCTGGGCAGCGTGAGGATGAGTATCGCCAGCGTAGCACTTCATCTTTTTCAGCATCGCATAGCCCAGCGGTCCCTTCGGGAGCATCCCCTTGACCGCTTTCTCAAGCACGCGGCCGGGGAAGCGCTGCTGCATCTTGGTAAAGTTCGTTTCGTAGATCCCCCCCGGAAAACCGGTGTGGCGATAGTACTTCTTGTCCTCGGCCTTGTTGCCGGTGACGCGGATCTTCTCGACGTTAGTCACGACGATATAGTCGCCCGTATCAACGTGAGGCGTAAATTCGGGTTTGTGTTTGCCGCGCAGGCGACGAGCGATTTCAGTGGCAAGGCGGCCCAGCACCTTGTCGGTGGCATCAACCACGAGCCACTCGCGCTTGACTTCATGCGATTTGGCGGAAAATGTCTTCATTTGGAACGCCGTCCTTGTAAGCCTGATTACAGAAAGCCGGTCATTTTAGTTTAAAAAAAACCACAAAGTCAATCCCAAATTCCGATTTTTTGATTTAGGCGCAATGCTGACGTCGCAGTATCGTCTTTGTGTTGCGGTTTTTCGACAGTAAGACCATTGCTGAAATCAAGACGCTTATAAATAGTAAGCCGTTCGCGTCATCACGCGCGCAGCCAATCGCATGGCCTGTCTCGCAGGGGCCGGCAACTCTTTCGCCCCCAGCGCCACGGCTGTTTCCGCGTGCCGCTGTTCGTCTGACTTCATCTGTGCAACGATTGATCGCGAACGGACGTCCTGTTTCGGTAGCTTGTCCAAATGACTATCGAGGTGCGCCTCGACCTGACGCTCCGTCTCTGCCAGAAAACCGAGGTTCCAGCCATCACCGACTCGCCCCACGACGACTCCGATCGACAACGCACCCAAATACCACAACGGATTGAGGATGCTTTTGCGCGCGCCCAACTCCAGAATTCGGCGCTCAGTCCAAGCCAAGTGCTCTGTCTCTTCAACCGCGGCTTTTTCCAGCGCGGCGCGAATCTCTTGATCACGACAGGTCAACACCTGCCCCTGATAGAGCGCTTGCGCGCAAATTTCACCGACATGATTGACGCGCATCAGTGCTCCCGCACTGGCTTTCTCCGCCAAAGACAGATCGGCTTCGACCTCTCCAGAGCCGGGAACGCTCCGTAAAGTCGACGCAGCCACAAATAGCGTGCGAAGCGCCTTATCTATCCCGAAAATCAGGTCATCAACAGCCATCGCCTTCTTTCAAAACCCAGACGCTCGGTTACCGCCCTTTGAAAGCACTCGCCTTGCCGCTTCGGGCGTCATAATCTGCGGTTGTCCATTTGTGCAGAAATAACTGGCGTAGAGTTCGACGTAATGATTATTGCTGTCGCCGCGAATCGGAACCCACCGGTCGCTACGCGATTTGGACCAAGAACCATCCGCCCGCCCAAAAGCATACGCGCGACGTTCAGCCGTTTCACAACGCATACCCTCGTAGCTGATGGTCTTTGCCCCGCGCGCACTGACAACAACCAGAACATAACGGATCACTTCATCGCTACCTACAGAAATCGTCGCCCCATCGACAAAGAATCGCACATCAGATTGCGAACCGACGCGAAATTCGATGAGTCCAGACGCCTCCGGAAACGCCGGAAACTCGACCCCCCCTTCGACCCACGGCTTGGCGTCCGGGTCTTCGTCTCTGGCGCCGAGAATCCCGGCCAACGACACTGTCGCTGCCAGCATTGACAGCAGACAAAAAAACATACGCTTAGCGCCGAACAAACTCACCCTCGCCCACAAAACTAATGGCATGAAAAATCATCCTATTTCTCCTGCATCGGCCTCTGGCTTGTGACGCGTAGCACTTCGCCTCGCCTTGCGATGATCCGAATCGAGGAAACGTGCCAACTCGTTGAGCGCCTGCTCATAAAC
>CAYUYI010000118.1:0-3111 GCA_964448995.1 uncultured Propionivibrio sp.
ATGTCGATCCTGCGCCTGCTGCCCGGCTCCCCGGGCATGATGGCGAGCGGTTCCATCCGCTTCCGCGGCGAAGAATTGCTGACGGCCGGCGAAGCCAGAATGCGCGAGTTGCGCGGCAACGCGATTTCGATGATCTTCCAGGACCCGATGACCTCGCTCAACCCGGTGCTCACCATCGGCGAGCAGATCGCTGAAGTTCTGATCCTGCACCAGGCACTCGGCAAGCGTGCCGCCTGGTCGCGCGCCGCCGAGATGCTCGACCTCGTCGGCATTCCTGATCCCCAGCAGCGCGTGCGCGACTACCCGCACCAGTTCTCCGGCGGCATGCGCCAGCGGGCAATGATCGCACTGGCGCTGGCCTGCAACCCGGCCGTACTGATTGCCGATGAACCGACCACCGCACTCGATGTCACCATCCAGGCGCAGATCATGGAACTGCTCGCGCGCCTGCGCAACGAGATGGGCACGGCGATCGTGCTGATTACCCATGATCTCGGCGTCGTCGCCGAATGCTGTGACCGCGTCGTCGTCATGTATGCCGGTAACAAGATCGAGGAAGCGGATGTCGACACACTCTTCGCCCGGCCGTGCCACCCGTACACGCGCGGCCTGCTCGCCGCGATGCCCGACCTCGAGGCCCCATCTGAGTCCAAACACCGGCGCCTGGCGGAAATCCCCGGCATGGTGCCATCGCTCAAGCAGGCCGCCATCGGGTGCCGTTTCGCCCCGCGCTGCTCATCGGCACAGGAGCGCTGCCACAGCAATATCCCAAAGCTGGCGGCGGTCGCCACCGCAACGCCCGATCACCTCGCCGCCTGTTTCCGTGCCAGTGAACTCTGGCGAGGAGAATTGGCATGAACGCCCCTGTGACGCGTCTGCCGCTGCTCGAAGTGCGCAACCTCGTCAAGCACTATCCAACCCGCACGTTCTGGCGAAACAGCCCGCCGGTCAGGGCGGTCGATGGCATTTCCTTCTCTCTCGACGCGGGTGAAACGTTGGGACTCGTCGGCGAATCCGGCTGCGGCAAATCGACGGCGGCCAAAACGCTCTTGCGCCTGATCGAGCCGACCGCTGGTGAAATCCTGCTCGACGGTGCCGACATCGCCAGGCTTTCTCCGCACGCCTTCCGCCCTTATCGGCGGGAGATGCAAATCGTTTTCCAGGACCCGTATGCGTCGCTCAATCCGCGCATGCGGGCTGGTGATATCGTTGCCGAGCCGCTGCGTAACTTCGACTGGGACAGCCGCCATGGCAACGAACGCGTCGCCGACTTGTTTCACCGCGTGGGTCTCAATGCCGACGCCTTGAAAAAATATCCCCACGAATTTTCTGGCGGGCAGCGCCAACGCCTCGGCATCGCTCGCGCACTCGCGCTCAACCCCCGGCTGATCGTCTGCGACGAACCCGTTTCGGCCCTCGACGTCTCGATTCAGGCACAGGTCATCAATCTGCTCGAAGACCTGCAGGCCGATCTCGGCCTCTCCTACATCTTCGTCGCACACGACCTCGCCGTTGTGCGCCATATCAGCCATCGCGTCGCCGTCATGTATTTGGGGCGAATCGTCGAGATCGGGCCGGTCGACACGATCTTTGCCGAAGCGAAACACCCTTACACCCGGGCCCTGCTGTCCGCGGTACCAAAAACCCGCCCGCAAGGCCGCTCGACACGAATTTTGCTCAAAGGAGATTTGCCGAACCCGGCCAATCCGCCATCGGGCTGCACCTTCCGCACCCGTTGTCCACAAGCCCGGCCAGAATGCGCAGAACACCCGCCGCAGTTGAGAGACAATGGCAGCCAGCATCTCGTTTCCTGTCACTTTGCCTGAGCACCAATGAAATCCATACAAAAAGGAGAGGCAACATGAACCCGTCGTTACGCATCGACGGCGCCCGTCTGCACCGACGCTTGGCCGAACTGGCCGCCATCGGCGCCATCGACGGCGGCGGCTGCGCCCGTCTGGCGCTCTCCGACGAAGACAAGGCCGGGCGGGATCTTGTCTGCCACTGGATGCGCGAACTGGGGTTGGCGGTCACGATTGACGCCATCGGCAACGTCGTCGGTACGCGCGCCGGACGCGTGGCCGGTCCTGCCGTGATGACCGGATCGCACATCGACACGGTCCGTACCGGTGGCCGCTTCGACGGCAACCTGGGGGTACTAGCCGGACTGGAGGTCATCGCCACGCTCAACGACGCTGGCATCGAAACCGAGCATCCGTTGGCCGTCGCTTTCTTCACCAATGAGGAAGGCGCGCGTTTCGCGCCGGACATGATGGGCAGCCTGGTCTTTACCGGCCAATTGTCGCTGGAGACCGCACTCCAAACCCAAGGGATCGACGGAAGCCGGGTCGACGAAAACCTCGCACGCATCGGCTACGCTGGCACAGCGCCCTTACCTGCACGAGCGCCACGCACTTACGTCGAGCTGCACATCGAGCAAGGGCCGGTGCTCGACCACGAGCAGATCGACATCGGCATCGTGGAATCGGTCCAAGGCATTTCCTGGACCGAGATCGAGATCACCGGTGTCTCCAACCATGCCGGCACCACACCGATGTCGCTGCGCTGCGATGCGGGATGGGCTGCTGGTTCAATCATTTCCTTTGTGCGCGACCTGGCGGCTGATATCGGTGGCAGCCAGGTGGCAACGGTCGGTCGGATCGACTTCTTCCCCAACCTGATCAACGTCGTGCCCAACCGCGCCGTGCTCACCGTTGATCTGCGCAACACCGACGAGGAGACGCTGCGCCGTGCCGAATCCCGCCTGCACCTCCATCTGGCCGACTTGCGCCAGGCCGAGGGTGTAGCAATTACGACGCGAAGCTTGGCCCGTTTCGAACCAGCTCCTTTCGACTCCGAGCTGATTGCCCGGATCGAGCGCCATGCCCACGCGCAGGGCCGATCAACCAGGCGCTTGCCCAGCGGCGCCGGACACGACGCGCAAATGCTCGCCGCTGTCTGCCCGACCGCCATGATTTTCGTCCCGAGCGTCGACGGCGTCAGCCACAACGTTCAGGAATTCACCCACCCCTACCACATCGAAGCCGGTGCCAACGTCCTGCTGTCCGTTCTGTGCGAACTGGCAGGTGCTGCACTTCCGGCAGGAGTCCA
>CAYUYI010000118.1:3211-6654 GCA_964448995.1 uncultured Propionivibrio sp.
GAGATCGCCGAGGAAGCCGACGGTTCGCATCATTACAACACCGCCATCATGGTTGCGCCGGACGGCAGGATCATCGGCAAATACCGCAAGGTACATCTGCCGGGCCACCGCGAAAACGAGCCTTGGCGTGCTTTCCAGCACCTGGAGAAGCGTTACTTCGAATGCGGCAACCTTGGTTTTCCCGCCTATCGCGCCCGGATCGGCGGCCATGACGGAATCTTCGGCATGGCCCTGTGCAACGACCGGCGCTGGCCGGAAACGCACCGCGTGCTCGGCCTGCAAGGCGTGGAAATGAGCTTCATCGGCTACAACACACCGATCCATTACCCCCAAGTACCGGAACATGACCACCTGCAGGCTTTCCACAATCTGTTGCCGATGCAGGCGGGCGCCTACCAGAACGGCATGTGGATCGTCGGTGTCGCCAAGGCCGGCAAAGAGGAAAACTGCGACCTGCTCGGCCAAAGCTGCATCATCGCTCCGACTGGCGAAATCGTCGCCATGTGCTCGACGATCGGCGACGAACTGGCAACCGCTTGCTGTGACCTCGATCGCTGCAAGGAAATCAAGGACAACGTCTTCAACTTTGCATTGCACCGCGAACCACAGCACTATCGCCTGATCGTCGAAACCAAGGGGGCGGTCGAGCCGGTATAATTCATTCATGACAAAAGCCAGTTCCGCCAAGGGCAAGAAAGGCTTCAAGCCGATCGACGAACGCATCGAGGCACTCACCGAAACGCTGCCGGACTCGGAGCGCAAACTCGCCGAGTTCCTCCGCACGCGTCAGGTCTTGCTTGCCACGCATTCTGCCACCGAACTGGCGGCGCTGGCGGGAAGCTCGAAAGCTGCCGTCACCCGCTTCATTCAGCGCATCGGCTACCGCAGCTTCGCCGAAGCTCGGCGCGAAGCGCGCGAAGCCCAGTGCTGGGGATCGCCCGCCTTCCAGCAAGCCCCGGAATTATCCGGCGCACTCGAAGAATCCTTCGGCAACCACTTGCAGCGTGACCTCGAAAATCTCACCCGGACCTTTGAACGTCTCAACCCCGCGACAATCGAACGCGCCATCGACAAGATTGCCCAAGCCCGACGCTTGGCCATCATCGGCTACCGAAACAGCCATGCCTTGGCGCAATACCTGGCGCGGCAACTGGTTCTGCTCAAGGATTCCATCGCACTGTTGCCACAAGCGGGGCAAACGATCGGCGAAGACCTGTCCGGCTTCACGACTGAAGACATGGTCATTGTCCTCGCTTTTCGTCGACGCGTACCGATCATTGAACAAATCGTTCGCCAAGCCCGAAAAATCGGCATGCCGGTGTTGGTGCTGACCGACGCAGCGACCCCATCGAATGAGTTGCCAGGAGACTGGCGCATCGTTTGCGAAACGCGCGGTTCGGCGCAATTCGATTCCTACGCCGCCCCCATGAGCGTTCTCAATCTGCTCGTCTCGACCCTCGCCCAACGCCCCGAAATCCTCGATAGCAACCGCATCCGGCAGGCCGAACGCCTGCATGCGGCGTTCAACGAGCTATGATCGCAATGACTCCCATCTCTTCTTCAACGGTCCGGATCGCGTCTTTCCCGTCTTTTCCGGAGAAATAAATCCCCGCTCACCGGAGCATTCATGGCTGCCATCAGCATCGAAAATCTGACAAAAGCATTCGGCGGAAATTCCGTTCTCCAGAACCTATCGCTACACATTCCTGACGGCGCCTTTTTCACGCTGCTCGGCCCGAGCGGTTGCGGCAAGACCACCCTGCTGCGCTGCATTGCCGGCTTCTACGACTGCGATGGCGGGCGCGTCCTGTTCGACCAGGACGACATGACGCACGTCCCGACCCACCACCGCGACATCGGCATGGTCTTTCAGGATTACGCTCTGTTCCCCGACAAATCGGCTTTCGACAACGTCGCCTACGGCCTGCACGCCCGCAAGATTCCGAAGGTCGAACTGCGCGAGCGCGTCAACGCCGCACTCGACAAGGTCGGCCTCGCCCACCTGGCCGACCGCTATCCGGCGCAGATGAGCGGCGGCCAGCGCCAGCGCGTGGCGCTGGCGCGTGCGCTGGTCATCCGTCCCCGCGTCTTGCTGATGGACGAACCGCTTTCCAATCTCGATGCCAAAATGCGCACCCAGATGCGCGACATCATTCTTGATCTGGTGCAGGAGTCACGCATCACCACCGTTTTCGTCACGCATGACCAGGAAGAAGCACTGGCCATGTCAGACAAAATCGCCTTGATGGACAGAGGCCATATCGCCCAGCTCGGCACGCCGGAAATGCTGTACGGCTGTCCGGCCAATGCGTATGTCGCCGACTTCATTGGGTCTGCCAACCTGATTCCGGTCCGCGCACAGGGCGCCAGCGGCCAGGTGGCCGGCGAGCGCACCGACATCCTGATCGGCGAACAACGCCTGACCGGGCAACTGGCAGACGGCGAGATCGGCCCAGACGCCTTGCTGATCGCGCGCCCGGAACACATCGATCTGCAGCCGTGCGCGGCCATCGTGCCCAACAGCATCACCGGTACGGTACTTCGCCGGCAGTATCTCGGTTTCAAGACCACCTATCGACTCCGGATCGGAGAAGGCGAAACGGAAATCCGCGTCGACCTGGGAACCGGCCATCGCAGTGTCGATTTCCATCCGGGCGACACGGTCCGCATCGTTTTACCGGAAAACAGCAGGATCGTGCGCAACAACGACAGCAAAGCATCATGAAGGCGCTCTGGAACAAGCTCTGGCCGTGGGGTATCTTCAGCGCCCTGCTGCTGGCGATCCTCGGTTTCTTCGTGCTCTACCCGCTTGGCGTGCTGTTCGACAACAGCATTCGCGATGCTTCGGGCGCCCTCTCGCTAGCTGGCTTCGCGCAGCTTCTGGGCGACAGTCAATACCTGCTGGCCCTACGCAACACGCTCATCCTCGGTGTCAGCGTCACGGCGCTGTCAGTGCTGGTCGGCGTGCCACTCGCCTATGCCGTAGCCCGCTACGACTTCCCATTGAAAAGTCTGGTGGCCGTATTGCCCGTCGTCACCATCGTCATCCCGGAAATCATTGTCGGCCAGTCCTGGCTGCTGCTGCTCGGCAACAACGGGCTGCTGACCAACCTGCTGGGCGAAATCGGCATTGAACTGCCCTCGTTCTATGGCTGGACGGGACTACTCTTTTCAATGACCTTGGTCTACTACACCTATATCTACCTGGGCGTGCTGGCTGCACTGCAGAGTGTCGACGGGCAACTGGAAGAGGCCGGATTGAGCCTCGGCACCTCGCCGCTCGTCACTCGACTGCGCGTCCTGCTGCCGCTGATGCTCCCGGCCGTCGCCCTCAACGCGCTGGTGGTTTTTTCGCTCGTGGTGGCCAACTTCGTTCTCGCCACCTTGCTGGGGAGCCGCATCCCGCTGATTTCGGTGATGACCTACAACGCCTTTGTCAATGA
>CAYUYI010000119.1:0-6654 GCA_964448995.1 uncultured Propionivibrio sp.
TTCCACATTGGCGCCACCGTCTTCCTCCTGGAAGTAGCGGTCGGCGGCGCCCGCCGCCATGGCACCAATCGACCCCATGCCGCGATAAGACTTATAGGAACGCCCCTGATAGAGTTCGACTTCACCCGGTGCTTCTTCGGTGCCGGCGAACAGACCGCCAAGCATGACAGCGTTTCCGCCCGCCGCAATTGCCTTGCAGATATCACCAGAATAACGGATGCCACCATCGGCAATCATGGGCACCCCACTACCTTTCAGTGCCTCGGCAACATTTTGGATCGCCGTGATCTGGGGTACGCCGACACCAGCAACGATCCGCGTTGTGCAGATGGATCCTGGGCCAATACCAACCTTGACACCATCAGCACCATGATCAACCAACGCCCGCGCTGCGTCGGCTGTCGCAATGTTGCCGCCGATGACCTCGATGTGCGGGAAATTGTTCTTGACCCAACGGACCCGGTCAAGAACACCTTGCGAATGTCCATGTGCGGTATCGACAACAATGACATCGACCCCGGCTTCTGCCAACAACGTAGCTCGTTCCTCTGTTCCCGCGCCGACACCAATGGCCGCCCCTACCCGAAGCCGACCGGCGGCATCCTTGCAGGCATCCGGGTGTTCAGTCGTCTTGATGATATCCTTGACGGTGATAAGCCCACGTAATTCAAATGCGCCGTTAACCACCAACACGCGTTCCAGGCGATGCTTGTGGATCAACGCTTTGCCCTCTTCGACCGTCGCTCCTTCGCGAACCGTGACGAGCCGTTCGCGCGGTGTCATGATGTTGCGGATCGGTTGATCAAGGTTGGTTTCAAAACGCAGATCACGGTTGGTGACAATACCCACCACCTGCAGGCCATCAAGTACCGGGAAGCCCGAAATTTTGTGCTGCCGGCTCAATTCAAGCACTTCACGCACGGTCAGTGTTGGCGTGATGGTAATTGGATCCTTCAGGATGCCAGACTCAAAACGCTTGACTTTGGCAACTTCCGCGGCCTGCGCTTTGGGCGGAAGATTTTTGTGTACGATGCCAATACCACCTTCCTGAGCCAATGCAATCGCCAACCGGCTCTCGGTGACGGTATCCATGGCCGCAGAAACTAGCGGCATATTGAGCGTGATGTTGCGAGTCAGGCGTGTCCGGAGATTGACATCGCGGGGAAGAATCGAGGAATGGGCGGGAACGAGCAGGACGTCGTCAAACGTCAGCGCTTTCTGCAATAAACGCATGGCCTTTGATCCAGAGTCACAAATCGGTATTATACAGCATGCTTACCCCATCAGGACGGCCATGAAACGCTTTGTCTCAGTCTTCGCTACACTGGTTTTCACTACCTCGGCGACAGCCCAGATTTACCAATGGAAAGACGAAAGCGGGAGAACCATAATTTCTGACAAACCGCCTGTCGGACACGTACGCCAGCAAAAACAACCCAGTTCCGAGGGCCCTGCGCCAACAGCGGCAACCGGACAGAAATCGTTATCCGATCGGGACATGGAGTTCCGGAAGCGCCAAAAAGACGCGCAGGAAAAAGCAGCAAAAGCGGAAAAGGATCAGGCGTCCACGACTGAAAAGCAGGAGCAATGCGCCAGCATGCGCCGCCTTCTTCTGTCGCTGGAGTCGGGGGAGCGCCTCGCTCGCCGCGACGATAGTGGAGAACGTTATTTTCTCGACGATACTCAACGCGAGCAGGAAACTGTCAAAGTTCGCGAATCGATTCAATCGAACTGTCGCTGAGTCAGGTTATTCACCAACCGCTTCGCCGCCCCCTTTTTTCATGATTTTGCCTTCCGCCGCCCGCTGTTTGCGGACAGCCTTGGGGTCGGCAATCAGCGGACGATAAATCTCGACGCGATCGCGATTCCGGAGTGTCGATTCGGGCTTGACCAGTTTGGCAAAAACGCCCAGCTTGTTTTTCAGCAAATCGATTTCCGGATATTTCTCAAGAATACCGGAACGCTCGATAGCTTGTTCGACTGTCGAACCTGCTGCCAACGTTACCAGGACGAGTTCCTGTTTGTGCGCCAGCGCATAAACGACTTCGACGCTGATTTGCTCAGCCATTGATGCCTCCAAAGATTTCATCAGCCCGACGAGCAAAGGCGTCGACAAAAGTATTGCTGATTTGACCGAAAACCGGGCCGATAATTTTTTCAAACAGCCTGTTCGAGAATTCGTAAGTGAGCTGAAACTCGATTTTGCAGGCTTGTGCGGAAAGTGGCTTGAAATTCCAGCTTCCTTCGAGACGGCGAAACGGACCATCGACTAGCGTGAGCCGCATGAATGAAGGTGCGTTTTTTTCATTTTCGGTGGTGAAATGCGATTTGACGCTAAGATAATTAATATGGAGCGTAGCGATCGTCTTGTACTCGTCACGGTACTCCACCTGTGTTCGCTCGCACCAAGGCAGAAAGCGCGGATAGGCCTCGATATCTTCAACCAGATCGAACATCCGCTGCGCCGAGTGACCAATCAATATTGACCTTTCAACCGTGGCCATCTGCCGCCATGCCTCTCGTGTATCCTGTAGAATTGAGATTCTAACACTGCCTGTCTGATTGTCTGGAAGCCACAAATGAGCATCATTACCAATAAAAAAGCCTTTCACGACTATTTCATCGAAGAAAAATTTGAGGCCGGCATGGTGCTTGAGGGCTGGGAGGTCAAGGCCATCCGGGCTGGGCGTGCCAACATCAAGGAGTCCTATGTCGTTATCCGTGATGGGGAAATCTTCATTTTCGGCATGCATATCACGCCGCTGGCTGAAGCTTCGACCCATATCAAGCCCGATCCGGTGCGCACACGCAAATTGTTACTGCATGCAAACCAGATCAGCAAACTGATCGGCAAGGTCGAACGTGCTGGTTATACCTTGATGCCGCTTGATCTGCATTTCGAGAAAGGCAGAATTAAAGTGGAAATCGGCCTAGCCAAAGGCAAGAAGCAACACGACAAACGGGAAGCTGAAAAATCCCGCGACTGGGAGCGCGAAAAGGCAAGGTTGATGCGCGCTAACGTTTGAGCGCCTGTCGCTGTCGAACTGTTTCAAACAGGCAAATAGCCGCTGCTGCCGCTACATTAAGCGATTCCGTCGCTCCTGGCATCGGAATACGGATGCTACAGGTGACGGATTCCGCAAGTTCCGGTCTGACGCCCTGCCCTTCGTTGCCAAAGACCCAAGCAACCGGACAAGCCAATTCAAGCTCATAGAGCGAGGAGGCCGTCTTGGCCAGTGTAGTTGTGACAGCCTGACCGCAATATCCGCCAAGAAAAGCGTTCAGATCAGCGTTCTCGTGCAAAACAAGCTGGAAATGCGCCCCCATCGCTGCCCGCAGCACCTTGGGTGACCAAACCTGAGCGCAATTTTCCGACAACAGCACCTGACGAAATCCTGCTGCTGCTGCACTGCGAAGGATCGAGCCGATATTGCCTGGATCCTGAATACCATCGAGCAACACCGCATCGCCGTCCTGATCCAACCCAGTAGGTATTCGAGGATGCGACGCAATCGCCATGATTCCGCTGGGCGTCTCCACTAGTGCCAGTTCATCAAAGAGCGAGTCCGCAAGCAGCGTAAGAGGCGTGTCATCGGCTAATTTCTGCAGATAGCAGGTGATCTCAGCCTTACGTTGCCCACTCTCGCTGACAATGATTTCTTCTGCCTGACCGATAGACTGGACATAGCTCTCAATCAAATGCATTCCGTCAAGCACGACACTTCCGGTTTTACGCCGTTCGCGGCCGCTCTGGCATAGTTTTTTCAGTGCCTTGAAATGCGGGTTGTCACGTGAAACGATGTGTTTCACAGCAGCACCAATTGTGCAACCGGCCGGAAGCTTCGCCGGTGTACAGGGCTGACTCCGTGCTCGCGCAGTGCTTTGAGATGGACAGCTGTCGGATACCCCATGTGCCGGTCAAAACCATAAATCGGGTAAGTCGCGTGCAACTCGAGCATCCCCGCATCACGGATGGTCTTGGCCAGAATCGAAGCGGCAGCAATCGCCGCAATTTTACCGTCACCGCCAACGATTGCCTCGACAGGACAAGAGAGATCAGGGCATTGGTTACCATCGACCAAGGCCTTGGCCGGATTGATCGCTAGCCCGGCGACTGCCCGCTGCATGGCCAGCAGACTGGCTTGCAGAATATTGATACGGTCGATCTCATCGACGCTGGCTTCGGCGACAGCCCATGCCAGCGCTTTGGCACGAATCTCGCCGGCCAAAGCTTCCCGACGCTTGGCGGAAAGCTTTTTTGAGTCATTGAGTCCATCAATGGGCCGAGATGAATCGAGAATGACTGCCGCGGCTACCACGGGACCCGCCAGAGGCCCTCGCCCGGCTTCGTCAACGCCGCATACCAATCCTTCAGGCACCCACAGCGGCATGATCGAGGACAGCAGGAATGAATTCAAGAATTTTAGCCGCAGCCTTCTCGGCCGTATTCTGACGAAGTTCGAGGTGAATACCGTGAAATACCTGCCCAATCTTTCGGCATGTATTCTTGTCGGCATGGAGGTTCAGCATTGCCTGCGCAAGATTCTCCGGGGTCGCTTCTTCCTGAACGAACTCAGGGACGACAAATCTGCCGGCAAGAATATTGGGCAAGCCGATATAGGGCAGATAACCCATGCGACGCATGATGCGATGAGTCATCGGTGCCATCTTGTAGGCAATGACCATCGGTCGCTTGAGCAGAGCGGCTTCCAGCGTCGCTGTTCCACTGGCGACCAGCACGACGTCCGCGGCCATCATGGCTTCGTGGGCATGGCCAAACAGCATGCGAACCGGAAGTTCCCGGGCGTTGCAACGATACAGAGCCTCCTCGAACTGGAGGCGTGTTTCGCGAGTGGCCAGGGGAACCAGAAACAATGCATCCGGGAGCCGGCGGTTGATCTCCATTGCCGTGCCAATGAAGGTATCGGCCATGAACTGCAACTCCGACTGCCGGCTTCCTGGGAGTAAGGCAAAGACGGGGCGTTGCGGCGACAATTCAAGCAGCGTTCGGGCATTCTCGCGGCCATCCTCAAGCGGCAGAACATCGGCAAGAGGATGACCAACGTAAGACACCGGGATGCCTTCCTTTTCGTAAAGTGCCGGTTCGAAAGGAAAGAGCGCAAGGATATGCGACACCGCTGCGCCAATCTTGTGGATGCGCCTTCCCCGCCAGGCCCAGATCGACGGGCTGACATAGTGAACGGCAGGAATGCCATGCTGTTTGAGCGCACGCTCAAGCCCCAGATTGAAATCCGGAGCATCAACGCCGATGAAGATGTCCGGCGGCTCGGCGAGCAAACGTTTCTTGAGCGTATTCCGGATGCCGGAAATCTCGCGATAGTGCCGAAGGACCTCGGCATAACCGCGTACGGCCAGTTTTTCGAGTGGGAACCAAGACTCGAAACCCTGTCCGTCCATCTTCGGTCCGCCGATTCCGTAGAACCGAGCGGTTGGCAAGCGCGTCTTGAGCGCTGCGATCAGGTGGCTGGCGAGCAGGTCTCCCGACGCTTCGCCCGCCACCATGGCGATGCGAACGCCCTGCCCGATCATCGGATGATGCCGCGCTTGGAAACCGCGAGAAACTCAAGGATGGGTTGGATTTCCGGATGTGTTTTCACTTCCTCTTCCAGTTTGCTTCGCGCTTCCTCGAGCATGAGTCCGGATTTGTACAGGGTACGGTAGGCACGCTTGAGTGCCATCAACGCCTCAGGAGAAAAACCGCGGCGTTTGAGCCCTTCGGCATTGATCCCGAACGGCGTCGCTGTATTTCCAGCCGCCATGACGTAAGGCGGCACGTCCTGCAGGACGACGGTACCTACTGCCGTCATGGTATGTGCGCCGACTCGGCAGAACTGATGTACGCCGGTGTATCCGCCAAGAATTGCCCAGTCGTCAACGTGAACGTGCCCAGCCAGTTGTGCATTGTTAGCGAACGTGGTGCGATTGCCAACCTGGCAATCATGGGCAACATGGACATAGGCCATGATCCAGTTGTCGTCTCCCATGCGCGTGACCCCCGCATCCTGCACCGTTCCCAAATTGAACGTACAGTATTCGCGAATCGTGTTGCGGTCACCAATTTCGAGGCGCGTCGGTTCCCCCGCGTATTTCTTGTCCTGAGGGATTTCGCCCAGCGAACAGAACTGAAAAATCCGGTTGTCACAACCAATTTTCGTATTGCCCGTAATAACCACATGCGGACCGATTCGGGTGTTGTCGCCGATCTCGACATGTTCGTCGATAATTGAATAGGCGCCAACCGAAACGCCTGCGCCAAGTCGCGCACCGGAATGGATGATTGCTGTCGGGTGAATCATGCTGAGCGTCTCACGGTTAAATGTCGCGCTTCGCGCACATCAGTTCGGCTTCCGCCGCAACTTCGCCGTCAACCTTGGCCACGGCGTTGTATTTCCACACCCCGCGCATCTGGCGCGCGATTTCAACATGCAGATGAAGCTGATCCCCTGCCGTTACTGGCTTTTTGAAACGGGCTTTATCGATGCCGGCAAAGAAAAAGACAGAATGCTCACTCGGCATTTCGCCTGCGGTCTTGAATGAGAGAATTCCGGCAGCCTGGGCCAGCGATTCCATAATCAACACACCAGGCATCACCGGATAATGTGGAAAATGTCCTGCAAAGAACGGTTCATTAAT
>CAYUYI010000120.1:0-6637 GCA_964448995.1 uncultured Propionivibrio sp.
TGAACTATAGTGAGTATAAGGATAGGAGGGGCTCAATCACTCACGAAAGGAGAATGAAATGTTCAAGCGCATTCTGGTTCCAACTGACGGTTCGGAATTTTCCCAAAACACGATACGTCGTGCCGTGTCCTTCGCGAAGGAAGCCGGCGCCGAGATCGTCGCCTTCTACGCTGAGCCGGATTTCTCGGTGACGGGTTATTACGGGGAAGCCGGCATGGCGATGGCGAAGGCGCGGGAAGAGCATGAGGCGCATGCGAAGGCCTTCGCCGAAAAAACACTGCTTGCGGTCGAGTCGCTGTGCGCCGGCGCCGGTGTCAAATGTAGCCGGCTGACGATCATGAGCAACGTGGTTTACGAGGCGATCATCGACGCCGCCACACAGGCCAATTGTGATCTGATTTTCATGGCGTCGCATGGCAGAAGCGGGATCAAGGCGTTGCTGCTGGGCAGCGAAACGCAGAAAGTTCTGACACATTCCAAGATTCCGGTGCTGGTTTATCGCTGAGTTGCGCATGGGCGGTGTTTCCATGAAGACACCGCGAAACGGAGAATCGATTGTTCAATGCTGTGCTGATGGAGAAAGGGTAAAAAAATGTTCAAGCATATTCTTGTTCCGACGGATGGTTCCGAATTTTCCAAGCAAACCGTGGTGCGTGCTGTGTCGTTTGCCAAGGAAGCCGGCGCTGAAGTCACCGCGTTCTTTGCCAAGCCCGACTTTACGGCGACGGCTTATTATGGCGAAGGGGCGATCATGCTCGCCAAAGCGATGGAAGAAGATGACGCCCGTTCCGAGGCCTACGCGCAACAGGTGCTCGGTTTCGTCGACACGTGTTGCCGCGAGGCTGGCGTCAAATGCAATAAGCTGACCCTGACGAGTTCGCTGGTCTATGAAGGAATCATCGACGCTGCCACAAAATGTGGCTGCGACCTCATTTTCATGGCGTCGCACGGACGCAGTGGGATCAAGGCCTTGTTGCTGGGCAGCGAAACGCAGAAAGTGCTCACGCACTCCAAGATTCCGGTGCTGGTCTATCGCTGATTCTTCGGGATCAGATCAGTCCGCGTTGCCGGAGTTCGTCCTTCAACCACGCGTAGCAGATCGGCGCGGCCACCAGGCCGGCAAGGCCAAAGGCGCTTTCCATCACGAGCATGGCCGTCAGGAGTTCCCATGCTCGGGCGCTGATCTGGGAACCGACGATGCGGGCGTTGAGGAAATATTCCAGCTTATGGATGACGACCAGATAAGCCAGCGACGTTAGTGCAATCGTCGGCGAATGCGCCAGGCTGACGACGAAAATCACGCTGTTGGAGATCAGGTTGCCGACCACCGGTAGCAGACCGGCGATGAAGGTCACGACGATCATCGTCTTGGTCAACGGCAGCGAGACGCCGAACAAAGGCAGGACGACGGCCAGGTAAAGGACCGTGAAACCGGTGTTCAGTGCGGAAATCCGGACCTGGGCAAAGACGATGCGGCGGAAGGCTTCGGCGAGGCGCTGGCAGCGTTCTGCCAGCGCCTGAGCGAGTGGGCGGTGCGTGTCGATGGCACTGACTTCGCGCAGTGAAACAATCGAACCGACCACCATGCCGATCAGGACATGTGCCAGCGAGTGGCCGGTTTCTCTGCCGATACGCTGAAACTCGGAAGCATTTCCGCGTAACCACGAACTGAGTTTTTCGCGCATGGCATCGGTGGTTTGCGGCAGGAAATCCTGAATCGCTTGCGGCAATTGCGCCCGCGAATGTTCGATGATTTCGGCCATTTTGGTGAGAAGGATCGATAGGCTGCCGCCTTCGCTGCGCATGAAGGCAATCAAGCCGATGACGGCCGCCGCGACCGTGCCGATGACCAGCAGCAGAACCAGACCAAGGGCGAAGCCCTTGGCGCGATGGGTCGGTAGTCGCCGGACGAAAAAGGGGTAAAGGGCGTGGACCAGTTCGCAGATCAGGAGGCCGGTCAGTAACGCGGGTAACAGGCGAAAATACAGAACGAAGATCATGCCGAAGCCGGCCAGGATCCACGAAGCATAGTCGCAGGCAGCAGGGGGCGCGGAGCGGGTCATTGGTCTTCCGGAGGGTCGGGACAATCCGATTCTAGCCATGCCAGAACGCCTTGCCCAGCGGCACGGCCGGTCGCCAGACAACCCGTCAGCAGATAGCCGCCGGTGGGCGCCTCCCAGTCAAGCATCTCGCCGGCACAAAAGAGGCCGGGGACCTCGCGCAGCCCGAGGTTTTCGTCGAGCGCCTCAAACCGGACTCCCCCCGCGCTGCTGATCGCTTCGGCGAGCGGACGTGGTGCGGTCAGGCGCAGTGGCAGCGTCTTGATGGCAACGCCCAGTGCCTGCGGATCGGAAAAAGTCTCTTTGGGCAGGCATTCGCGCAACAACGCAACTTTGGCGCCCTTCAGCCCCAATCGACTGTGCAAGTGGCTCGACAGCGAGCGAGAGCCGCGCGGATGGGCGATTTCGGCGATGACCCGCGTCAGGTCCATGTGCGGTAGCAGATCGATGTTCAGTGTCGCCGCCCCGTCGGCACCAATGGCATCGCGCAACGGGGCTGAAAGCGCATAGATGAGGCCGCCTTCAACACCGGTTTCGGTGATGACGAACTCGCCGCGACACGATGCTTGATTGTCGCCCGTCGTCGCTGCGACGTTCTTGACGGGTTGCCCGGCGAAGTGCTCGCGCAGATGCGGGCTCCAGTCAACATCGAAGCCACAATTGGCCGGGCGCAATGGGGCGACTGAGACCTGCAATTCTTCGAGCAACGGCACCCAGGCCCCATCCGAACCGAGCTTCGGCCAGCTGCCGCCGCCGAGGGCAAAGACGACCGCATCGGCTTCAATGTGCCGTTCGCCGTCGGGCGTCTCGAAGGCCAGGCAGTAGCGCCGGTTGTCTGCCGTGGCGATGGCACGCCAGCGGTGCCGGGGATGGAAACGGACCCCCGCGCCACGCAGGCGGTGCGTCCATGCGCGCAGGAGCGGCGCCGCTTTCATGCCAACCGGGAAAACGCGCCCGGAACTGCCGACAAAACTGGCAATGCCGAGACCGTTCATCCAGTCACGAATGGCCTTGGGCGGGAAAACGTCGAGATATCGGCGCATCTCCGCTTGCCGAGCACCGTAGCGGCGGCAAAAAGCTTCAAACGGCTCATCGTGCGTGATGTTCATGCCGCCCTTGCCTGCCAGCAGGAATTTGCGCCCCGGTGAAGGCATGGCATCGAAAAGATCGATGCTGATCCCGCGCTGGACGAGAACCTCTGCGGCCATCAGCCCGGACGGGCCGCCGCCGATAATGACGGCATGTTTGGTCGGATGACGTGTCATGGACAGGCGGGTTCGAAGTGACTTACTGTGAGGAACAGGTCTGCGCCGTCGCACACCAGTGGTCGGCGACTTCGAGCATCCGGTTGGCGAACGCCCACTCGTTGTCGAACCAGATCAGCAGGTTGGCGAGCCGATCGCCGTTGGTGCGAGTGAAACTTGCGTCGAGAATTGCCGAATGCGGATCGTGGCAGAAATCGATCGATGCGCCCGGATGATCCGAATAGCCGAACAGCCTCGGCCGAGCGGCGGCTGCGCGAGCCAGCAAGGCGTTGATGTCGTGTGTCGTGACCGCATGAGTCAGGCTGACGGTGAGATCAATGGCCGAGACATTGACGATGGGTACGCGGATGGCTTTGGCTTCCACGCGGCCGGTCAGTGCCGGCATCAACCGTTCGACGCCGTGGGCAAGGCCCGTCGACACGGGGATGATCGACTGCATCGCCGAACGGGTGCGGCGCAAGTCGGGATGGTTGTAGCCATCGATGAGCGGCTGGTCGTTCATGACCGAATGTAGCGTCGTGATGAAAGCGCGGTCGATGCCGAAGGCGTGTTGCAGGAGGTCGAGCAGCGGCACGACCGCATTGGTCGTGCACGATGCGTTGGAAACGATACGTTCCCGTCCGTCCAGGCTTTGATGATTGAAACCATAGACGACGGTCCGATCGACGGCG
The DNA here is from genome assembly GCA_964448995.1 of uncultured Propionivibrio sp. GTDB lineage: Bacteria > Pseudomonadota > Gammaproteobacteria > Burkholderiales > Rhodocyclaceae > Propionivibrio. The sequence continues at coordinate 3,997 of CAYUYI010000120.1, forward strand.
TCGGCACTGGCGCAGGGGTGCGAGACAAGCAGTCGCGGGCAACCGGCAGCAAGAAATCGTTCGAGTGCCGGGCGCTGGCCATAGCGCCCTGAACACTCGATGACGAGGTCGGCGCCAAGGGCTTTCCAGTCGACGTCCTCGGGCATCGTCGCGTGGCTGACCTGGATCGTCCTGCCGTTGACAATCAGGTTGTCGCCGTCGACTTCCACCGTGCCCGGAAAAACGCCGTGCGTCGAGTCGAAACGGGTCAGGTATGCCATGCTTTCCAGGCTCGCTGGCTCGTTGATGCCAACGATCTCGATGCGTCGTGCGAGCGGGGACTCGTGCAGGGCGCGCAAGAAGCAGCGGCCGATTCGGCCATAGCCGTTGATTGCCAGTTTGATCGGGTTGTTCATGGTGTGCGGGTCAGGCGGTGACGAGGGTGGCAGGACCATCGAGGCGGGGTAACAGGCGGCTCAAGCCGAGTGCCTGCAGCGCTGTCGGCAGGCGCTCGGGGTGGGCGGTGGATAGCAACGAGAGCCTTCCTTCGCCGTGTGCGGCGGGACCGGCCAGCCGCTCGCATTGGCGAGCGACGGCTTCGGCGACGTCGATCAGCAGCGCGCGCCCGGTGACGATCGGCGCAAGGATTGGCGCGAGGAAGGCGTAGTGCGTGCAACCGAGCACGATGCGGTCGGCGCCGTCGGCAAGCACCGGACCCAGGTGGCGGCGCGCGGACTCGGCGAAATCGGCATCGTCAAGGCGCAGCGTCTCGACTTGGGTTGCCCAGCCGGGACAGGCCAGAATGTCGACGCGGGTATCACCGGCATGCGCGCGGATCAGGCGGGAGAGGCGTGCGCTGCGAGCCGTCGATTCTGTTGCCAGGACGGCGATGTGTTTTCTCCGTGAAGTAGCGGCAGCCGGCTTGACGCCCGGTTCGATGCCAATGACCGGGATGTGCGGCAGGGATGCGCGTAGCGCGTTGGCGGCGGCGGCTGTCGCCGTGTTGCAGGCGACAACGAGGTGAGTACATCCGTATTCGACGAGAAAACGCCCGATGGCCAGTACCCGCTGGCTGATGAATAGGTCATTTTTCGCGCCATAGGGGACGTGAGCCGTGTCGGCAAAATAGACGAGATTCGCCGCCGGCAGCCGGTCGGCGATTGCAGCAAGCACCGAGAGCCCGCCCAGGCCACTGTCGAAAACGCCGATCATTACGGATGCCTGTCCTTCGGTGTTGAGAATAACGTCACGCAAGTCATGGCGGCGTGGTCGGGCGTCATGCGACGGACACTCGCGTTGCCGGCACGGTCAATTGCGTGCCGCAATGACGACGGCCTCGATGCGATAGCCAGGATTGGCGAGCCGGACGCCGACGCAGGCGCGAACCGGCGCGGCGCCTTCAGGAACCCACGCGTCCCAGACGGCATTCATGTCATCGTAGTCGGCCATGTCGGAAAGATATAGCGTTACCTGCAACATCCGCGAGGCGTTGCTGCCGGCTTCGATCAGCAGACGTTCAATGCGGCCCAGAACTTCGCGAGTCTGCCCGGTGATGTCAGCCGTCAGGTCCTGGGGAACTTCGACGAGGTAAACGGTCTTGTCGTGAATGACGATATCCGAGTAGCGGCGGGTTGTACCGGTGCGTTCGATGCTCATGTGCTGGGGTCGGGCGGGTGGTTGATACGGATGAGGAGAGCATCCATTTTACTCCGTTCCGGGCAGGTGTCCTGTTGCCGCTCAAATCCACTGACGCCACGCACCGAGTGAGCAGGTCATGCCATCGTGTTTGCGGGGGCAGAGCGCGAGGCGGAAGATTCGTCCGCGGGACAAAGGCCCGGGCCCGATCGTTTTTGCGGATTTTTGCGATGGCAGGCATGCTGGAATCCGACGTCTTCCTTTGGCGCTGTTCCTCGCGTTTGCTCGCATGCCTGGACAGCTCGGTCAGGCGTGTTGGCAACCGGGTGAGGCCGTTCCATTGTCTGATGTTTCGGCATATGATGCGCCTTGGAATCCCGTCGAGGATCGCTCATCAACCAACTCAGGGGTGTCGCAACCATGACCCGTCAAGACAACACCATCGTTTTCGGAACCGAAGACGTTTTGATCGCCCTGTGCAATTCCGTGACCAAGGTGCTGACGGCCGCTTCGCACAGCGAGATCCGTTATTCGGCGATGGTCCAGCGCATCCGCAAGACGTGCCTCAAACCCGATATCGGTTGCTTCGTGCTTTTCGATGGCGGGTTCTCCGGGTTGGTGATTCTCAACTTCTCGGCGCAGGCGGCGATGGAGCTGTACGAGCGCTACATGGTGAATATGGGGATGGCGAAAGAAGAGTTGGCCGGCTCCTTCACCTCCGACGAGGTTGGAAACGTCATGGGCGAGTTGATGAACCAGATCGTTGGCGATTTCACCGGCAAGATCGGCCGCGAGTTGCAGACTCACATCACGCAGAACCAGCCGAAGATGCTGGCCATCAACAAGCAGGTGATGTTGAGCGTCGATGCCAATCTCGACCAGGCCGAGGCACGTCGCGTCACTTTCTACACCGGCGGCAACAATATTTTCTATCTCGAATTGGCGATTGATCGTACCGAATTCATCAAACTGCACGATTTTGATCCGAACGAGATTCCCGATCCGGACGCGTTGATTGACCAAGTCA
>CAYUYI010000121.1:0-6621 GCA_964448995.1 uncultured Propionivibrio sp.
TTCGCGGCGCAGAAGCGCGCCGAAGGCTTACGCGTGCGAGAGGCGGCTCTCGAAGGGGCCCGGCTGCGCTTCCGCCCGATCGTCATGACTTCGATGGCCTTCATCCTTGGCGTCTTCCCGCTCGTCAAGGCCAGCGGAGCCGGTGCCGCCGCACGGCAGTCGATGGGAACCGGCGTGTTCGGCGGGATGATGGCCGCCACATTCATTGCCACCATTTTCATTCCGATGTTCTTCAGCTGGCTGTCCGGCCGCAAGAGCCGATCGACCTCGCCATCACCGCATGATCACGACGAGGGCAGCCACGAGGAGAAAGCATGATGCAGTCCATTCAATCGATCCGCCCTTTTGACACCCCGCTCACCCGCACGCTGGTTGCCGCGGCGCTGCTGGCGCTGACAGGTTGCGCCGTGGGCCCCGACTATCAGCGCCCGGAAGCCAGCCTGCCGGACAGCTACCGCGCAACCCAGACAACGTCGGGCATGCAGGAAGCGACGACCGTCGAGAAAGCGTGGTGGCGACGCTTCCAGGACGACACGCTGAACACTTTGGTCGATCGCGCGCTCGCCCACAACTATGACCTGTTGGCCGCCGTCGCCCGTGTTGAAGAAGCCGAAGGGCTCGCCCGGCAAGCCGGCGCGACATTCTTCCCGCAAATCAACCTCAACGGCAGCGGAACCCACAATCAGGTCAGCACGATGAACACCGTCCCGCTGTCATCGTCGGCCCCGCGCATTCAGGACAGCCGCAAGGCCGGGCTCAGCACCTCGTTCGAAATCGACCTGTGGGGCAAACTGCGCCGCGCCGACGAATCGGCCCGTGCCAGCCTGCTCGCCAGTCGCTACGCTCGAGACGCCATGGAACTCTCGGTCGCCGGGCTCGTCACCAGCAGCTATCTGTCGCTGCGGGCCGCCGATGCCAGCCTGCTCCTCACCGAGAACACGCTCGACAGCCGCAGAAAGACGCTGGAAATCGTCAACAACAAACGCCAGGCCGGCTCGGCTTCGCCGCTCGATCAGAACCTGGCGGAAGGCAGTCTGGCCGTCGCCGAGGCACAAGTTGCCGACCTGCGACGCCAGCGGACGCTCGCCCAGAACCAGTTGGCGCTGCTGACCGGCCAACCCAACCTCGACATCACGGCGGGCGATCTGCGCAAACTGCCGATGCCGCCGGTACCGCCGCCCGGCTTGCCCTCGGCACTGCTCGAGGCGCGTCCGGACGTTCGTCAGGCCGAAGAGACGCTGGTTTCCTACAACGCCCAGATCGGCGTCGCCAAAGCCGCGCTGTTCCCCTCGCTATCGCTGACCGGCAACTATGGCGGCGAAAGCGCCGCCCTTTCGAACCTGTTCAAGTCGGGCGCCAACGTCTGGTCGATCGGACTGGCCGCCACCATGCCTCTCTTCGATTTCGGCCGGAACGCCGCGCTCATCGATCAGGCCAAGGCCAAACAGCAACAGGCGCTCATCGCCTATCAGAAAGCCATCGAGTCGGCCTTCAAGGATGTCAAGGACGCACTCGTCAATCTCAGCGAATACGCGGAATCCGACCGCGCCCAGGAAAAGCGCGTGCAGATTGCCGGGCGGACGCTGGAACTGGCGCAGATCCGCTACGAAGCGGGTTATGTCGGCTTCCTCGACGTACTGGATGCCCAGCGCAGTTCGAACGATGCGCTGCTGGCGTACATCAGCACGCGGCAGGCACGCCTCAATTCGACCGTTGACCTGTTCAAGGCACTGGGCGGCGGTTGGCGCGACGAATACAAGCCGGAAACGCCCGTGGCGATGGATGCGTCAACGCCGAAATGAACGAAATCGCCTGAATCCGGAATGCTACAATCCGGACCTCGGGCCACGTGCCGCGCGGGTTCCCCCCACTCAGCGGCGCACCTCCTTCGTGTGAAATGACGGCCTCCTTCGGGAGGCCGCCGTGTTTTCAGCCTTCAGAACAGAAACCCATGCCGGATGCCACGCTCTCATTCGATCATCTCGTGACGCTGCTACAGGACGCGGAGGCCCGTTTTCGCATCATTCACCACCCCGCGGAAGGCACCTCCGAGGCCGTCGCCCGAATTCGCGGCACCGATCCCGGCCAGGGCGCCAAGGCCATGCTCTGCCAGATCAAGGAACTGCCCGAGACACTGGTTCTTGCCATCCTGCCCGGCAATCTGAAGATCGACTTCCGGAAGGTGGCGGAAAGTGTCGGGGGCAAGAAGGCTTCGCTGGTCTCGCCCGCAATCGCCAAACAGCGAACCGGCTGCGAAATCGGTGCGATCCCGCCATTTGTCGTCGACCCGTCGATCACGCTCATCGCCGAACCGCAACTCTTTGAGCGATTCAACGAAATTGCCTTCAACGCCGGGCGTCTTGACGCCTCGATCGTGCTGCACAGCCAGGACTATCTGCGCATTGCCCGCCCGCGACTCGTTTCCATTGCACAACAACCTAAAGAATCTGCGCAGGAGAACACATGAATCACAAACCACGCGACGGCTTTACCAGCACTTTCGGTGTCCTCGTCGCCACTCTGGGCTCCGCGGTCGGCCTCGGCAACATCTGGAAATTTCCCGCCCTCACCGGCCTGAACGGCGGCGCCGGTTTTCTTCTCGTTTACCTGCTGGCCACCCTGCTCGTCGGCCTACCGGTCATGATCGTCGAGACCATGCTCGGTCGCGCCGCACGCGCCAATGCCGTCAGTACGTTCGAGCAGCTCGAACCGCGCCAGGGCGGCTGGAAAATCATCGGCTGGATGGGTTTCGTCGCAGCGCTCCTCATCATGTCGTTCTATTCCGGCGTGGCTGGTTGGGTGTATGCCTACATCTTCAAGGCGATGTCGGGCGAGATCGCCACGACCGACCCGAAGATTGCCGGCGCTGCCTTCGGACAACTGGTTTCCAACCCCGTCGCGTCGCTGATCTGGCAATGGGTGGTGCTCGGCATCACCGGCGGCATCATCATGCTGGGCGTCGCCAAGGGCATCGAAGCCGTCACGCGCCGGCTGATGCCGCTACTCTTCCTGTTGCTGCTGATCCTCTGTGCGCGCAGCCTGACACTGCCCGGCGCCAGCGAGGGGCTGGCCTTCCTGTTCAGTCCGGATTTCTCCAAGATTACGCCCGCGGTGCTGTTGACCGCCCTCGGCCTCGCCTTCTTCAAGCTCTCGATCGGCATGGGCACGATGCTGACCTACGGCAGCTACTTCCGTCCGGACCAGAACATCCCGGCGACCACAGCGCGCGTCATGCTCGCCGACCTTTCCGTTTCGCTGCTCGCCGGCATGGCCATCTTTCCCGCGGTCTTTGCCTTCGGCTTCGCCCCGGCCGCCGGGCCGTCACTGGTTTTCATGACGATCCCGGCCGTGTTCACCTCCATGCCGGGCGGTACGCTGTTCATGACCTTGTTCTTCATCCTGACGGCGGTCGCCAGTGTTGGCGCCATCCTCTCGTTGCTCGAAGTACCGGTCGCCATTCTGACCGAACGCTTCGGCGTCGGGCGCAAGCAAGCCTCGGTCTACACCATCCTGATGATCGCCGCGCTTGGTGTTCCCGCCTCGCTGTCGAACAGCACGATGGCCGACGTCAAAATCTTCGGCATGAACGCCTTCGACCTTTTCGACTTCCTCAGTTCCAACGTGCTGCTACCGCTTGGCGGCATCCTGATCTGCCTGTTCGTCGGTTGGGTCTATGGCTTGCCGCAGATCGAGAAGCAGTTGAGCAATGACGGCAAACTGGCTAACGCGGGTGTCATCAAGGCAGTATTCTTCCTGATTCGCGTGGTTACCCCCTTGGCGATCGCCGTCGTGCTGCTGCATGGACTGAAGTTGTTTTAATCCGGGGAGCGCATCATGAAGACGATCGGCCTGATCGGCGGCATGAGTTGGGAATCGACGGCGAACTACTACCGCGACATCAACGAGCGGGTCAAGCAGCGGCTCGGCGGGCTGCACTCGGCGCGCATCCTGCTCTACAGCGTCGATTTTCAGGAGATCGAGCGCCTGCAGCATCAAGGGCGCTGGGATGAGGCTGGCGAGCAGTTGGGGGACATCGCCCGTCGTCTCGAGGGCGCCGGCGCCGACGTTGTCGCCTTATGCACGAACACCATGCACAAGGTCGCGCCGGCAATCGAGGCAGCATTGCGCGTGCCTTTCCTGCACATCGCCGACCCGACCGCCCAGGCCGTCAAGCAGGCCGGAATCGGCCGCATCGGTCTGCTCGGCACGCGCTTCACGATGGAGGAGGACTTCTATCGCGGCCGATTGGTAGAACGCCACGGACTCGATGTCATCGTCCCCGATCCTGCCGAGCGCGAAACGGTCCATCGCGTGATCTACGACGAGCTCTGCCTGGGCAAAGTCGAAGAGCGCTCGCGCAAGGCGTATCGAGACATCATCGCGCATCTGGTCGAACGCGGTGCCGAAGGGGTCATCCTCGGCTGCACGGAAATCGCCATGCTTGTCTCTCCGGCGGACTCGCCGGTTCCGCTCTTCGATACGACGCAGCTGCATGCCGTGAGTGCCGTAGACTTCGCATTGCAATCCGACTCCTGAACCTTTTTCGTTCTTCCTGGATCCCTACTGCCATGAACCTGAACAACATTCCCTTTGGCACCACCGACTGGTCAGGGGTCGAACCCACCGAACACCCCGGCGAGCGCGGCAAGGCTTTCTGGCGGGTACGTCAATTCGGCGACATCCGCGTTCGCATGGTCGAATACACGCCGGGCTATCTTGCCGATCACTGGTGCCACAAAGGCCATATCCTGCTTTGTCTGCAGGGCGAATTGCAGACGGAACTTGAGGATGGCCGGACATTCACCCTGAAACCCGGCATGAGTTACCAGGTCGCCGACAACGCCGAAGCGCACCGCTCCTCGACGGCGATCGGCGCGACCTTGTTCATCGTCGACTGAAATTTCGCGTCGATCCGCATCACGATGGAACGTCTCGAACTCAGGATTCCGCCGCCGGCAATCACCCTGTTTTTCGGGCTGGCGATGTGGCTGTCGGCTTGCTATGTCCCGCACGTCGACATCGAGGTTCCAGCCGGCAATCTCGTGAGCGGCTTACTGGTAATGCTCGGCATTTTCTGTGACGTCGCCGGCTTTCTCGCCTTTCGCGACCGCCGCACGACCATCAACCCGCTCAAGCCGGCCAATACCTTGGCCATCGTCAGTCACGGCATTTACCGCCATACGCGCAACCCGATGTATCTCGGCCTGTTGCTGTTTCTCACGGCGTGGGCGTTCTGGCTCACCAACCTGCTGGCATTCGTCTTTCTGCCCGGCTTCGTGATCTACCTGACCCGCTTTCAGATCATCCCGGAAGAACGCATTCTCGCCGCCAAATTCGGCAGCACTTACTCCGATTACCAGCAGCGCGTTCGGCGTTGGTGCTGACTGCGCCCAGCTCGTGGTGACGGAAAAGACGATCAAGGCAGGTACGACGGATATGGATGCACTTCCCGCCGAAGCAACAGGAGAATCGACATGACCAAACCGATCGATGCCGAGCGGAGTCCCTGGGTCGTATTTCTCGTCTTTCTGAAACTGGGGTTGACCTCGTTCGGCGGACCGGTGGCACATCTGGCTTACTTTCACGACGAGTTCGTCGTCCGCCGACACTGGCTGAGCGAGCGCAACTACGCCGATCTGGTCGCCCTCTGCCAGTTTTTACCCGGTCCTGCCAGCAGTCAGGTCGGCATGGCCATTGGCGTCTCCCGCGCAGGCTATTGGGGCGCATGCGCGGCTTGGGCTGGTTTCACCTTGCCATCGGCAGCGGCCATGGTCATTTTTGCGCTGGGCATGGTCACTCACGGCGACGCCATCCCGGCGGAATGGCTCGACGGCTTCAAAGCAGTGGCCGTCGCGGTCGTCGCCCAGGCCGTCTGGGGAATGGGCCGCCATCAATGTACGGACGCCTGGCGAGCCAGCATCATGGCCATCGCGGCAAGCTGCGCGCTGCTCCTGCCCTCCGCCTGGGGACAGGTTCTCATCATCGGCATTGCCGGCCTTGCCGGATTATGGGCGATCAAGCCTGCAGCAACGGCAGGTCACGATCCCCTGCCGATCTCGGTCGGACCTCGTGCCGGCCTGGCCTGGCTGACGCTGTTCGGCCTTCTGCTCGCAGCGCTGCCGATCGTGGCCGTCTCGACTGGCAGCCACACCCTGCAATTGCTCGACGCTTTCTATCGAGCCGGCGCCCTGGTCTTTGGCGGCGGACACGTCGTCTTGCCCCTTCTGCAGGCACAGGTCGTTCCGCCGGGTTGGGTCGATAATGAAACGTTCCTCGCGGGTTATGGGCTGGCTCAGGCCGTACCGGGCCCACTGTTCACCTTTGCCGCTTTCCTCGGCGCGGCGATGAATCAGGCGCCCACCGCCTGGGCAGGCGGCATGCTGTGTCTCGTTGCCCTGTTTGCGCCGGCATTCCTGCTGGTCGTTGGCGCACTGCCGTTCTGGGAAGCGCTTCGCCGCAACGCCAGCGCGCAAGCCGCGCTCGCTGGCATCAACGCAGCCGTGCTCGGCTTACTGCTCGCTGCGCTCTATCAGCCGGTATGGACCAGCACGATTCACCGGCCGCAGGATTTCGTCTTGTCCCTGCTGGCTTTTGTTGCGCTGACATTCTGGAAAATTCCGC
>CAYUYI010000122.1:0-6588 GCA_964448995.1 uncultured Propionivibrio sp.
GGGTTGGCGTGCTTGATGATGACACAGGCCGGGACGTCGAAGGACTTGACGCATTCCCAGGCGGCATCCGAGTCGGCGATATTGTTGTAGGACAGTTCCTTGCCCTGCAGTTGGGTGTAGGCGGCGATGCTGCCAGCGACGGGATTGACTTCTCGGTAGAAGGCGGCGCGCTGGTGCGAGTTCTCGCCATAGCGCAGCGTTTCAACACGATCAAAGGCGAACTGCAGCCTGGCCGGGAAGATCGAAGGTGTCGGCGCGGCTTCATCCGCCTTGGCTTCGGCCCCGTCTTCAAGTCCTGTGAGCCAGTTGGCGATCATGCCGTCGTAGCGGGCAGTGTGGGTGAAGGCTTTTTTGGCGAGATTGAAACGCGTCTTGAGCGACAATGCGCCACCGTGGGTCTTCATTTCATTGAGTAATGCCGGGTAGTCCTCCGGGTCGGTGACGATGGCGACGCCAGCATAGTTTTTGGCGGACGAACGGACCATTGCCGGTCCGCCAATGTCAATGTTCTCGATCGCGTCTTCGAGTGTCACTCCCGGTTTGGCGATCGTCGCAGCAAACGGATAGAGGTTCACGCAGACGAGATCGATGGTCGGGATGCCGTGTTGCTCGATGGTTGCCAGATGTTCAGCCAAGTCGCGGCGGGCGAGAATGCCGCCGTGCACTTTCGGATGCAGTGTCTTGACGCGACCATCGAGCATTTCCGGGAAGCCGGTGTAGTCGCCGATTTCGGTGACGGCAAGGCCTGCGTCGCGCAACAGTTTGGCGGTGCCGCCGGTGGACAGCAGGTTGACGCCTTGGGCCGCGAGGCCTTGAGCAAACTCAAGCGCACCGCGCTTGTCGGAAAGGCTGATGAGAGCTTGGCGGATTTTCATGGGGCTGTTTCTTGAAAGAAAAATCGAAGGAATTTCAGACGAGATTGTGTTCGACCAGCTTCTTGCGCAGCGTGTTACGGTTGATGCCGAGCATTTCAGAGGCGAGCGTCTGATTGCCGCCGGCATGAGCGAGAACAACTTCCAGCATTGGGCGCTCAACGGTTTTAAGAACCATGTCATAGATTGCGGCAGGGGCTTCGCCATCCAGATTGGCGAAATAGGTGCTCAATGCGCCGTGGATGCAGGCGGCGATGTCATGTTGCGGTTTCATGCGGCGAGTCCCTCTCTATTGTCATTATTGTCATTGTCCGAGTATTCGAGATGGTCGTTTTTCTCGGCGAGACTGAAGAAAAAATCGTTGACGGCGCGGCGTTGCAATTCGATATCCGGCAACTGATTCATGTGGTGACGGAATGCGGCCGAGCCAACGAGTCCCTTGGTGTACCAGGAAATATGTTTGCGCGCGACGCGCACGCCGCTTTCCGTGCCATAAAATGCATAGAGGTCTTCCAGATGCGCCAGCAGGATGTCGTGAATCTCGCCCACACGTGGCGGCATCAGGTGCGTTCCGGTGGCCAGAAAATGCTCGATTTCGCGGAACAGCCATGGTCTTCCTTGGGCCGCACGGCCGACCATCAGCGCGTCGGCGCCAGTGGCCTCTTGCACTTGTTTGGCTTTTTCCGGGCTGGTGATGTCGCCGTTGGCGATGATCGGGATGCGCGCAGCGGCTTTAATCGCGGCGATCGTCTCGTATTCGGCGTGACCGGTATAGCCGTCGGCACGCGTGCGACCATGCACCGCGAGCGCTCGAATACCCGCTTGCTCGGCGATTTTCAGAATCGTCAGAGCGTTGCGACTCGACGAGTCCCAGCCCGTACGGATTTTCAGTGTCACCGGGGTGTCCGGTACCGCTCCAACCACGGCTTCGAGAATGCGACCCACCAACGGTTCGTCACGTAACAGCGCCGAACCGGCCATCACGTTACAGATTTTTTTTGCCGGACAGCCCATGTTGATGTCGATGATCTGCGCCCCGCGCGCCACGTTGTAGCGGGCAGCCTCAGCCATCATGGCCGGGATCGATCCGGCGATCTGTACCGAGATGGGCGCGACTTCGCCGTCGTGGTTGGCGCGCCGCTGCGTCTTGGCGCTACCGTAGAGCAGGGAATTCGAGGTGACCATCTCCGAGACGGCCAGACCCGCGCCCATCTTCTTGCACAACTGGCGGAAGGGGCGGTCGGTCACGCCGGCCATGGGCGCAACAAAAAGATTGTTCCGGAGCGTGAAACCGAGAAATTCCATGGGGCGATGCGGACGACGACGAAAGGCGCGCATTCTACTCCTTTTGCTGCCTAAAAAATAGTCAATTGCGCTCCTTGATTTTGTTGCGGAAGCTTGTAATGATGGATCGGCAGACCGGTTAAATGCGTACCCGAGCGAGTTCAAGAGGCCGGGGTATATTGCAAATTAATGGCGAGGATTCTCGATGAAACTTTCGACAAAGCTCGGTTTGGTGGTGGGGTGTGCGGCGCTGGGAACCCTGTTGATCATCGTCCTGGCGCTGCAGAATATCCGTGCCTCGATGCTGGCGGATCGTCACGAGCAGATCAACATGGTGCTCGAACTGGCAAAAAAACAGGTCGGCGTGTTTGTCGCCGAGGAGAAGGCCGGCTCGCTCACCCGTGATGAGGCACAAAAGCGCGCACGCCAGGCCTTGCGTGGCCTACGCAACGGCGATGACTATCTGTTTGCGCGCGATTTTCATGGCATGTTGCTGGTCCATCCCGACCCGTCAAGGGAAGGCAAGTCCGATCCCGGCTCAAAACTTCCCGATGGACGTACGACCCTGCAGGCTTATCTCGATGCACTCAAAAACACCGATCTGGCCATCGTCGAGATCATGACCAAGAAGCCAAAGTCGGACAGTGTGGTACCGAAACTCAACGGCGTAGCAAAAATTTCCGAATGGGAATGGATGATCGGGTTCGGGTTGTTCATCGACGATATCGAGAAGGATTATCGTAACGTCGCGATCCGCTTCGGCGTGATCGGGCTGGTCGTCTTTGCGATCGTGTTGGTTGCGGCGTTCCTCATGTCGCGCGGGATCTATCGGGCCTTGGGGGGAGAACCGGAGCAGGCTGCTGCCGTGGCGAGAGCAATCGCTCGTGGTGATCTGTCGCAACACATCGACCATGCGGGGGGGGCCGGCAGCCTCATGGAATCGATGCAACAGATGCAGTCGCAATTGCAGCAGATCATTCAGAGCATCCAGCAGAATGCGGACAAGGTCGGGACAGCCTCGGTGGACCTCTCCGGGCAGATGGATCAGATCAATCAATCCGCGAGGCAGGCATCGGATGCGGCTTCGTCAACCGCGGCGGCAATCGAGGAACTTGCGGTCAGTGTCGATCACATTTCGCAGAGTTCGCGCCAGACCGAGAGCAGCGCGATGCATGCCACGCAACTGGCAGATCACGGCGGACAACTCGCACATCGCGCCAGTGAAGAGATTCAACGGGTGGCGGGGCAAATCGACCAGGCTTCCGGACGCATTGCCGGTCTGGTCGAGCGTTCGCACGAAATTGGCGGTATCGCCCGGGTGATCAAGGAAATTGCCGATCAGACCAACCTGCTGGCGCTGAACGCGGCGATTGAAGCGGCGCGGGCCGGCGAGCAGGGACGGGGTTTTGCCGTGGTCGCCGACGAGGTACGCAAGCTGGCTGAGCGGACGGCGCAGGCGACCGACCAGATCACGACCATGATCCAGGCGATTCATGAAGACACCACGAGCGTCGTCAAGGGAATGGAAGCCGTCGGGCCCCAGGTCGCGGTCGGTGTCGATATTGCCCGCCAGGCCGGCGAATCGCTGCGCCAGATCAACGCGGCGACTTCGGTGGCCTTGAGCAACGTCAGCGAGGTGAGCGCCGCAACCGCCGAGCAAAGCCAGGCCAGCAACAGCGTGGCGCGTAACGTCGAGCAAATATCAAGCATGCTCGAAGAGTCCGTCCAATCGGTCAATGCGGCGAACGTAAATGTCAGGGTGCTGGAGAAACTGGCGGCAGACTTGCGCCAGTCGGTCGAGCGTTTCCGCGTTTGAGTGGCTAGCGCGGGGACGAACGTGTCCCCGTGTTCATCTGTCTGGCGATGAGATGACGTAGCGGCGGACAAAGGTCGATTGACAGCAGGCCTAGGCCGCGGGCGATCTTCAGTGGTAGATAATCGTTGGAAAAGAGACGGACGAAACCGTCGGTCAGTGCAGCGCCCAGCAATCGGTCAGGTTGGCGGTTGTGGGCGTAGGCCGCAAGCATGGCTGTGTCACCGGGATCTGAGGAAGGATTGTTCTGGAGTGCTTCGGCCAGTTCCCAAGCGTCACGCAAGCCGAGATTGAATCCTTGGCCGGTCACCGGGTGCAGGGTCTGGGCCGTGTTGCCGATCCATACCTGACGTTGCCGGACAAGTGTCTTGCGCAGACGCAGGGCAAGTGGAAAGGCTCTGCGTGGGCTGGTCGATACGAAATCGAGTTGTCGTCCGCAGCGTTCGCGCAGCGCAGCGAGAAAACCGGTGTCGTCGAGTTGCAGCAGGGCTTCGGCCTGTTGCGCAGGAACGGTCATGACCAGCGCGTAATTCTCGCCGAACGGGAGAAGTGCCAGCGGTCCGTCCGGGGTGAATCGTTCCCAGGCGCGATTGCCGTGTGCTTGCGCCGGGCGCAGTTCGGCGATGATGGCGTGCTGGCGGTAGTCGTGCTCCCAGCATTCCGGCGAGTCGGCGGGTGAGCCTTCGGCATGAACCAGAAGCTTTGCGCTAACATGCCGGACGGCGCCTTTTTGCCTGAGAGTCAGGCGAACATGCTCGTTATCGGGTTGAACGTCGGTGACTTCGCTGGACGAAAGTAACTGCTCGTTGTCCAGCCTCAAGTCGAGCGTGGCGGCAAGATCGCAATAACGCATGACGTAACCCAGCGCCGGCAGGCTGTAATCGTCGGCCTGAATGCGCGTGCGGCCGAAGCCGCCGCGTTGCGAGACGTGAATATCGCGGATCGGCGTTGCGCAGCCGCTATCCCAGGCCTTCAGGCGCTCGAGCAGTTGCCGAGAGCCGTGGGCAACGGCCAAGACGCGTGGGTCGCTGGCCCAGGCACCGCGCGGCCGGCGGTCGATGAGCAGGACGCGCTGGTTGCCGCGCAGCGCCCCTGCCAGCGCCATGCCGACCGGTCCCGCGCCGATGATGACGACGTCGGCGTTCAGCGTGGCGTCAGTCACGGTGCATCAATTCCTCGATGTCGGCGACGGTTTTCGGCGCCGAAGTGTAGACCTCGGCACCCGTGGGGGTGACAAGGATGTCGTCCTCGATACGGATACCGATGCCGTGCAGGGCCTTGGGGGCCTGCGCGCCCGGGCGGATATAGAGGCCGGGTTCAACGGTGAGCGTCATGCCGGGTTCGAGCGCGATCCAGTCATCGCCCCGTTTATATTCGCCGGCGTCGTGCACGTCGAGTCCGAGCCAGTGGCCGGTACGGTGCATGTAGAAGGGCTTGTAGGCCTCACTCTCAATCAACCCGTCGAGGGCGCCCGAAAGCAGCTTGAGGTCGATCATGCCCTGCACCAATACACGCAAGGCCGCGTCATGGTAGGCGATGAACGGTGCGCCCGGCTTGACGGCGGCGATGGCTGCGGCTTGCGCAGCGAGAACGATTTCGTAGACATCGCGCTGGGCGGCGGTGAATTTTCCGCCGACCGGGAAGGTGCGGGTGATGTCGGCGGCGTAGCCCTCCAGTTCGCAGCCGGCATCGATCAATACCAGCGTCCGGTCGGCAAGAAGCTTGTCATTCTCGATATAGTGCAAGACACAGGCATTGGTGCCGCCGGCGACGATCGGTGCGTAAGCGTGGCCGCTCGCGCCACGTCGCCGGAATTCGTGGGTCAGCTCCGCTTCAAGTTCATATTCGGCCAGGCCAGCACGACAATGGCGCATGGCGCGCACGTGGCCGGCTGCGGTGATGGCGGCCGCGCGGCGCATGATCTCCATCTCGTGTGCATCCTTGACGAGGCGCATGCGGTCGAGCGGTTCGCGCAGGTCACGCAGGCTTGCCGGCGCGCGCTTGCCGGCGCGTACCTGGGCGCGCACCTGGTTGAGTGCCGCCGTGATGCGCGTATCCCAGGCCGGGTCTTGCCCGAAAGCGAACCAGAGAACGTCGCGGTTACTCAGCAGATCGGGCAGCTTTTGTTCGAACGTGTCGAAGGGGTACGCTTCGTCAATACCGAAGGCCTCGCGTGCGGCGGCCGGGCCGTATCGGAATCCGTCCCAGATTTCGCGTTCTTCGTTCTTTTCCCGGCAAAAAAGCAGCGTGCGCGGCGTCTTGCCGCCGATCAGCACAAGAACGGCTTCCGGTTCGGGAAAGCCGCTGAGATACCAGAAATAGCTGTCGAAGCGGTACGGATGGTGCGAATCTCGGCTGCGCAGGCGTTCCGGCGACGTCGGGATGATGGCGATGCCGTCGCCGATGTGTTCGAACAGGGCGGCACGGCGGGAGGCGTAGGGTGTGTGGTTCATACGGTTTTTTCCGGAAAGAGAAGACTCAGTTCGTGATCGAGTTCGGCCAGACGCGCCGGTGTGCCGACGTCGACCCAACGACCGGCGTGGTGTTCCCCGCTGACAACGCCTCGTGCGATGCCGGCATCGAGGAGCGGGCGTAGTTTCATGACCGTGCCGTCCGGCA
>CAYUYI010000123.1:0-6468 GCA_964448995.1 uncultured Propionivibrio sp.
GATGGCGTTGACTGCCTGTTCGCAGCTTTGGGCGTCAAGCGCCTGCTGTGTCAAGCCAATATTGCGCTGAATGTTGGAAAGTGACGAGACGAAAACATCTACCGCGGTGGCCGGACTCTCCAGCCGGTTCCGCAGTTTTTCAACCGGCGCCAGCGCGTTTTCGAAGCCGAGAACGAGTGCCGCGCGGAATTGCGGGTAGCCGTCGAAGCCGAGCGCTCGTGCAAACCGGTTGGCGGTAGCGACCGAAACGTGCAGTGCCGCGGCCAGTTCATCGATCGGCTGCGTGGCGACCAAGAGTGGGTGGCTGAGCACGTAGTCGGCCATTTTCCGATGAGCTCGCGTCAATGTCGGCAATGCCTGTGCGACACGCTGCGCCATTGAGGGAGTTTGGAGTTTGCTTTTCATTGTTCCGGTGCAGCGCGAAGGAAAATGTAATGTATAGAAATTTACAAATCACATCAATAAAAAAATATTTTTAATCATTTTTGTTGACCGCGGTGATCTTCTTCAGACAGACTGCCCCCTTATTTTTTTGGGCAGGGCAATTCATCATGATGGAAAAACTGAGTGGCGATGAGCTGGTTGCTTTGGTCAAACGGGTATTCCAGCCACGGGAAACCGAGGCAGGTCTGGCTGTCTTGGTCGATTTGCCCGACGCGCGCGTGCCGGACAACAAGGATTGGGCCATCCGGCGACAGATCGGTGCCGAATGGTGGCGCGAACTCTCCGACCGCCAGACCGAGCTTGGCATGCCCGTTTCGCTGGTGCTCTATCGCAACGCCCACACCAACAACGGCGATTTGCCCGAGCGCTGCTGGATTCATCGCAGCGGCGACCTGCCAGCCGTGGCCGAAGCGCTTGATCCGTCGCAGACGATCGCGTTCGACGAACTGTTCGCCACGCACACGATTCTCCTCGTGCCCTCGCAATTTTCCGCCACGGCGCCGCTGAAAATCGCCGCCAAGAAATACCTGTTCCGGGCGGCCACGATGGGTGGGTTCTGCGAAGGGATGCTTCCCGCGCTGCGGCTCGACTACAGCGAAGTCAACCGTCGCGTCGCGTATCTGAAAGGCGTGCTCGACCGCGCTACCGGTGCTGACCTTTCCTTTGCCTATCCCGGCGGGGAGGCAACATTGCACCTCGATCTGCGCTTCCGCAGCGCGCATGCATCGGGCGGTTTGCTGCCCAATCCCGGCATGGCGGGCAACCTCCCCTCCGGTGAAGCGTATATCGTGCCGTTCGAGGGCGAAACCGAACCCAGCCGAAGTGCCGGTATCCTCCCCGTTCAATTCGGGCAGGAAATCGTTGTGTACCGCATCGAAAACAACAAGGCCGTGGCGGTGCTGACCGACGGGCCGGCATCGCGTGCCGAGATCGAACATCTGGCGAAGGAACCCGCCTACGGCAATATCGCCGAACTTGGATTGGGTGTTCTGGCGGCCTTTGGCGTGAAGCCGATCGGCAAGGTGCTGCTCGACGAGAAACTGGGGTTGCACATTGCCTTCGGACGTAGCGAACACTTCGGCGGACAAGTCGGGCCGGCCGCTTTTTCCGGGCCGGATGCGGTCATTCATATCGATCGGGTGTACGTGCCGGAGACTCAGCCGGATGTCATCGTGAAGCGCCTGGATCTCGTCATGGCCGAAGGGGATCGCTTGTCGCTCATGCGCGATGGGCAGTACGTCGTCGATTTTTGCTGAGAGGCGTCGACGAGTGAAACGTCAGGCGTCAGCGCAAGCAGGAACGAATGGGTAGAGAAGCATGAAAATCAGTGAAATCCAGATCGGAAAAATCAGCATCCCGCTGAAAAAACCCTTCAAGACGGCGTTGCGCCGGGTTGATTCGGCGGAAGACATCATCGTCAAGCTCGTTGCCGATTCGGGTGAAACCGGCTTTGGCAATGCGCCGCCGACGGCCGTGATCACCGGCGATAGCCAGGATTCTGTCGTCGCCGCCATCCGCGATACGCTGGGGCCGAGAATTTTGGGCATGGATGTCGAGAATCTCGAAGGCATCATGACGAGCCTCGATACCGGCATGCTGCACAACCATTCGGCCAAGGCGGCGCTCGATATCGCGGTGCATGACCTGTTCGGCAAGCGTTTCGGTCTCCCGGTGCACAAGTTTCTGGGTGGGTTTCGTGCCGAAATGGAAACCGACCTGACGATCAGCCTGAATGCCCCGGACGAAATGGTTCGCGACTCGCTGGAAGCGGTGGCGAGCGGTTACACGGCGCTCAAGCTCAAGGTCGGCGGCGACGTCGAGCTCGATTTCCAGCGCGTGGCGGCCATTCGTGGGGCGGTCGGCGATATCGTCAAGATTCGCCTCGACGCCAATCAGGGCTGGAGTCCGAAAGAGGCCGTTCGCATCATCCATCGTCTCGAAGCGGAAGGATTGGGGATCGAACTCATCGAACAGCCGGTCAAGGCTCACGATTTCGAGGGGCTGAAATATGTGACCGACCGGGTGGAAACGGACATCATGGCCGACGAATCGGCGTTCGGGCCGCTCGAGGTCATGCGTCTGTTGTCCTCGCGCGCTTGCGACTTGATCAACATCAAACTGATGAAGGCCGGTGGCTTGCATAACGCCATCAAGATCGCGAATTTTGCTGAAACCATGGATGTTCAATGCATGATGGGCTGCATGCTGGAAAGCAAGGTTGGCATTACCGCGGCGGCTTGTCTGGCCGCTGGACGGAAGATCGTTACCCGCGCGGATCTCGATGCGGCCGTTCTGCTTGCCGAGGATCCCGTGGTCGGTGGCGTGTCGTTTTCCGGGAACCGCTTGTGCGTGTCAGAGGCGCCCGGACTGGGGATTACCGACGTGCTCGGATGGCAGCCGATTGATCGGGTTCGTTCGTAAGTCGTCGCTTCTGCGATTTCATATTGTTTATCAATAAATAAGGGGGGTTATCTTGGGTATCGTTATTTCACTGATTGTGACTTTCTGGGCGGGTTATCTCATCGTCAAGAAGTACAAACCGCAGCCGGTGTTGTTCATTGCCGGTCTTGCGCTCATGTTCCTGGCGGTTTCCCTGGGGCTGGGGACCATCCTTCCGGCCAAGGAAAGCACAGGACTCGTCTTGTTCGATGCGTTTGAGTTCATCAAGAAGACGTTCAGTTCGCGCGCCGGTGGTCTCGGGCTGAACATCATGGCGGTGGCTGGCTTCGCGCGCTACATGGATCACATCGGCGCGAGCCGTGCACTCGTCAAGCTGACCATTTCGCCTCTCCTCAAACTGCGCTCGCCGTATCTGGTGATGGCGGGAACCTGGGTGTTGGGCATGTTCCTCGGTCTGGCGATCAACAGTGCTTCCGGTCTGGCGATGCTGCTCATGGTCACAGCGTTCCCGGTTCTGGTCAGCCTCGGTGTCAGCCGCCTGTCGGCGGTTGCGGTCATCGCGACCACCCTTTGCCTGGACTGGAGCCCGAGCGATACGGGAACGATTCTGGCGGCCACGACGGCGGGCGTCGATCCCGTCGAATACTGGGTGAAGTACCAGGTGCCGGTGGCGGCGTGCGTGATCCCGGTGGTGGCCTTCCTCCACTATTTCACCCAGAAATGGATGGACAAGCGCGACGGCCACGTGGTCGCGGCCACCGATCTGGTCACGGTCAAGGGCGACGAGAACGCCGACAAGCCGTTGCCGCCGCCGTTCTACGCTTTCCTCCCGGTTCTGCCGCTGGTGCTGATTCTGGTGTTCAGCAACCTGTGGATCGCATCGATCAAGATGGACATCATCAAGGCCATGTTTGTCGGTCTGGCCGTAGCGATGATCATCGAATTTGTCCGTCTGCGGGATGGCAAGAAAGTGCTGGGCGACATCCAGGTCTTCTTCGACGGCCTCGGCATGCAGATGGCGAACGTCATTACCCTGATTGTCGCGGGTGAAACTTTCGCCAAGGGCCTGACGACCATCGGCACCATTGACAGTGTGATCGTCGCGGCGCAGACCTCCGGGTTTGGCGCCGTGGGAATGATCCTGACCATGATCGCCGTCATTGCAGTCTGCTCCGTGCTGATGGGGTCGGGCAATGCGCCGTTCTTCGCTTTTGCCGCCTTGACCCCGGCGGTGGCGGCGAAGATGTCGATCGCCCCCGTGCTCATGGTGCTGCCGATGCATCTGGTGGCCAGTTCGGCACGTGCCATTTCCCCCATTACGGCGGTGATCGTCGTGTCCTCAAGCATGGGCGGCGTTTCTCCCTTCGACGTGGTCAAACGTACCGCGATTCCGATGGTGGGGTCGTTGCTTGTCGTGATCATTGCCAATTTCGCGCTGTTCTATCGCTAGTTCGCGCTGGGCGGCTGTTTGGTTGAACCTGCCGGCAGGTTTTTGCAGACGATGCAGAAACCCGCCGGTTTCTATTTGCAGCGTCCGTCCGGGATGACGGTGCGCAACTTGTATTGCAGCGGGCTTTCTTTGACAGTATTCTGCTTGCCCTTGGCGTAATCGTCGCATCGAGCTGCAGCGCAGCGCAAAAAGAGAGTCATGTCGCAACTGCTTTCCATTTTTGCCGTCACCTTTCCGATCTTCGCGCTGGTCCTGTGCGGTTATGTTGCCACGCGGCGTGGCGTGTTACCGCTCGGGGCGATTCCGGGACTCAGCGTCTATATCCTGTCGTTTGCGTTGCCGGCATTGCTGTTCAAACTGGGAATGGGGACGCCGCTGGGGCGCTTGCTTGATGGACCGCTGATGCTGGTCTATACGATCTGCGCCGCCATCCTGATTGGTGCCGTGATCCTGTTCGGACGGACCGCCCGGATGGGTCTCAAGGATGCCGCCTTCGGTGCTGTCGTCGGCGTTTATCCGAATGCTGGCTTCATGGGCATCCCGCTGCTGGTGGTGCTGTTTGGCGAGGTCGGCGTGCGTGTGATCATTCTGACGATGCTGGTCGATCTGTTTCTGGTGATTTCGTGTTGCCTGGCGATCGTGCAGATGCCGGAAAAGCAGGCAGGCAGTGGCTTGATGAGCGGCGTCTTGCGCGGCATCGGGCGGGCGTTTGCCGGTGCGCTCAAGGGGGCTTTGTCGAATCCGCTATTGTGGCCGGTCGCTGCCGGCATCGCCTGGGGCGCGCTGGGACCGGCGCTGCCGGCGCCGGTGAGCAAGACGCTCACCATGCTCGCCGATACGGCATCCCCCGTGGCGCTCTTCGCCATCGGAGCCATTCTCGCCCGCAATGCCATGACGTCAACGCAGGCCACGCCGGTTGCGGATTATCTGCCGATTGCGCTGGTCAAGCTGCTGGTGCATCCGGCGTGTGTCTATGCGACGGGGTGGTCCTTCATGGCGATCGGCGTGACGTTCGAAGCGAAGTCGCTGGCGGCTTTGACGCTGGTGGCGGCGTTGCCGCCGGCGATCAACATCACCATGCTGGCCGAGCGTTTCGGCGCCGATTCGGGGCGCATCGCCCGCATCATCATGGCGGCGACCGCGCTGTCCTTCTTCAGTCTGACGGCGGCCGTGTGGTTGCTGGGGGTGGGGCCGAGCGGGTCTTGATCCTGAGCAGCGCGGCGGCTTCCGACTCGACGACCGGAAAGGCCGTGCGCACGGCGTCGGGAATCGCCAGCGGCCGCCCGTTCTTGAGGCTCACGAAGATCCATTGCGTTTCGGCGCGCGCGACGATCTGGTGATCGTCTTCGCGCACAAACAGCGTGTGCCGCGGCGAACTGCGTTCGCTCATGCCGGCGACCCAGGTACAGGCCAACAAGGCATCTCCGAGCAGTGCCGGGCGCAGGTATTCAATGAAGTGCGACTTGACGTACCACGAGGCGCCGATTTCAAGGTAACGCCCCATCGGCCATCCGAGGCGGGTCGAATGCTCAATGGCGACGTCCTGCATCCAGCGCAGGTATTCCTGATTGTTGACGTGTCGGTGGATGTCGATCGAGTCGGCATCCACCATGATCCGCTTGGTGTGGACCTCAGGCACGTTGCAGGCGTTCCAGCTGTGGTTTGAGCTTCTCGACCGTCGCCGCGAAATCGGCCAGACGTTTCTTCTCTTGCTCGACCACCTGCGCCGGGGCGCGCGCGACGAAACTCTCGTTGGAGAGTTTGGCGTTGGCCTTGACGATCTCCCCTTCGAGGCGGGCGATCTCCTTGGTCAGGCGCTCGGTTTCAGCGGCGACGTCGATCTCGATCTTGAACATCAGGCGCGTTTCGCCGACGACGGCGATCGGCGCGTTGGCATCCTCGGGCATGATCTCGACGATCTGTACGTCGGCGAGTTTTGCCAGTGACTTGAGATACGGCGCGCAGCGCTTGAGCAACTCGGCATCGCCGCTGGCGATCAACGGCACCTTCTGGGCCGGGGAGAGGTTCATCTCGCCGCGGAGATTGCGGCAGGCGTAAGCCAGATCCTTGAGTTCCTGCACGCGCAATTCGCTGGCTTCGTTGTAGCGCAGCGGGTCGGCCTTCGGGTAGGCGGCGAGCATGATCGAATCGTGCGTTTTCATGTGCGCGAGCGG